>JACOYJ010000031.1 GCA_016181885.1 Candidatus Pacearchaeota archaeon
TTTTCCTCAAAATCCTCGGCAGGAATTGAGCCAACAAACTGCTCTATTTTCTGCCCATCTTTAAAAAGAACAAAATTAGGTATATGCCTGATTCCATATTTTTGCGCAACGTCGCTTTCTCCATCAATATTTATCTTCCCAAAATTAATCTTGCCATTATATTTTTTAGCAAGCTCCTCAATTATAGGAGTCATCATGATGCAAGGAGTACACCAATCAGCATAAAAATCTACGAGGACAATCCCCTTTTTTATAAAAGTGGCAAATTCTTTTCCTGATAGTTCAGCAACAAAATCTTCTTTCATCTTGTCCTCAAGCATTTTCTTTAATCATTATGCAGGTTTATAAAAGTTTTTATTGAGAATGCCGCTCATCTTTTAACACATATTTATTTATAAAACCACTTTCATTAAAATAAGAAATCAAAGGAGGTCATATGCAAACTTATTTAGACATTGTCCGCGAGATTCTAACAAAAGGCCATCGAAAATCCAATAGGACCGGTGTAGATACTATTGTTATTGATGGCGCGATTTTTAAGCACGACATGCAGGAAGGATTCCCGCTTCTTACAACTAAAAAGATGGCGACGAAATCAATAAGAGTTGAGCTTGAAGGATTTATCAAAGGAATTACAGATAAGAATTGGTATCAGGAAAGAGGTTGTCATATTTGGGATGAATGGGGGAATCCTCAAACGGCCCCCTACGGCCACGATGAAGAATCGCGTGCAAGAATGAAAGCTGAAAGAGATTTAGGCCCGATTTACGGATGGCAGTGGAGGCATTTTGGAGCAGAATACAAAGGCCACGATGCAAATTATTACGGAGAAGGTGTAGATCAATTGGCGAACGTTGTTCACACACTTAAGACAAACCCCCTAGACAGGAGAATGATTGTTTCTGCGTGGAATCCGAACGATTTAGGCAAAATGGCCCTTCCCCCATGCCATTACAGTTTCCAAGTTACCAGCGATGGAGAAAAACTAAATTTATTTTGGAATCAACGTTCAATAGATACAATGCTTGGCCTTCCATTTAATATCGCGAGCTACGGATTTTTGCTCCATCTTCTTTCAAAAGAGTCTAAGATGAAGGAAGGCAATCTTGTGGGTTTTTTGGCAGACACTCAAATTTATGTCAACCAAGAGGACGGAGCATGGGAACAGGTTAGAAGATCTCCTTTGGAACTCCCAACAATAGAAACACCGGAATTCACATCTATTTTTAACTGGACTCACGATCAAACTAAAATTAACAACTATCAATCACATCCTAAAATAGAATTTCCTTTAGCGATATAAAATGACATTAACTTTAATCGCCGCTGTTGCAGATAAGAATGTAATTGGTTATAAAGGCACAATTCCATGGAGACAGACAAAAGCAGATAGGCAGTTTTACAAAGAAGACATGGAGAGATTCAGACAATTAACGATTGGACATCCAGTAATAATGGGAAGAAAAACCTGGGATTCTTTTGCAGAAAAATACAAGCCGCTTCCAGAAAGAATAAATATTATTGTAACAAGAGACAAAAATTTTTCCATAGGAAAAATAAATTCATCAGAAAGTGTTATTGTTGTCCATTCAATTGAAGAAGCTTTGAAGCATGAAGAAGGCCCATCCGGGAGATTTTCATCTAATTTATTTGTTATTGGCGGACAGCAGATTTATGAGCAGACAATTGGAATTGCCAACGCAATTGAGCTTACAAGAATCCATGAAGAATTTGAAGGCGATGCATTTTTTCCGGAAATTCGTGAAAACGCATGGAATGTTAGAAAAACACAGCCAAGAGATGGCTACACTTTTTTTAGCTATGAAAGGAAAAATGATGAAAATCTGAAAAAAAGTATTTAAATTAAAATGGCCATAATAAAAACCTGTAAAGTAAACCCGCAATCTTGACATAAAAATTACTCGCTCCTATCGCCGTGTATTTTATTACTAACATTAATAACAAATCTGCGAATGAAATGAACAACCCAGCGCTAAAGCGCGGGGCATCAAATAAATAAAATGTTAAAACAAATCAATTCAATGTTAAGGAAGAGAGTTATAATATTCCCGCAAAATGCAGTCAAGGAACAATATATTATTAAATTAATAATTGCATTTTATCATCAGTAAAATATTGGTGTCTAATTTAGCAAATTTTTACATCATATCCTATTTCAGATTTATCTGGCAGTTGAAATAAATATTCATTCACTGGAAATTGTTTCATCTTGCAACTTTATGCTCTTCCATTAAACTCCCTGCGATAATAATGATTAAGAAATTAAATCATGGAATGTTGAGACATGAACTGGCTTAACAAAACCCCAGAAGATTTAAATTAAGCTTTTAATATTTTTTTTGCTTTGTGGAGTGAGTTGATGAATATATCTATTTCATCTTCTGAATTATAAACATAAAAACTGGCTCTGGCTGTTGCCGATACTCCAAGTTTAGCAGTTAACACCTGCGCGCAGTGATGTCCGGACCTGATTGCAATGCCATCCCTATCCAATAAAACAGCAAGATCGTGCGGATGCGCATTTTCAAAATTAAAAGATATAATCCCGCCCTTATTATCAATGTTTTTAGTCCCGTAAATATGTAATTCTTTTATGTCCGCCATGCGCTCCAAAGCATATTTTGTAATCTCTTTTTCATGGTTTCTTACATTTTGCATTCCTATCTCGTTTAAATAGTCGATTGCAGCGCCGTAGCCTATAACATCGGCAATATTCGACGTGCCAGCCTCATACTTCCAAGGAAGATCGTTCCATGCAGTTTTGTACTTTTGCACTTCTTTTATCATGTCCCCGCCCGATATAAAAGGCGCCATATTTTCAAGATAATGTTTTTTCGCGTAAAGCACCCCAACTCCAGTAGGACCGAGCATTTTGTGCGCAGAAAATGCCATGAAGTCGCAGTTTAATTTCCGTACGTCAACTGGAAGATGCGGAACAGATTGCGCGCCGTCGACCATGACAGGTATCTCTTTTTCGTGGCAAGTTTTTATTATTTCTTCCAGCGGAGTTATAGTTCCGAGCAAGTTTGACATATGTGCGACAGACACCAGCTTTACTCTCCCAATATTCAAGATTTCAAGAAGATCGTCGATTACAATTCCACTGTCATCTACTCTTACATATTTTAATTCAGCATTTTTTTCCTGAGCCAATAATTGCCATGGAACTAAATTGCTATGGTGCTCAAGTTCTGTTATGACTATTTTATCATTCTCCATTACATTCTTCTTTCCCCAAGCATATGCAACTAAGTTTATGGCCTCTGTTGCGTTTCTGACAAAGATTATTTCTTCTCTACTTCCATTTATGAAGCTCGCAACTTTGTCTCTGGCGCTTTCGTAGGCAGCTGTCGCTTCTTCAGCCAATTGATAAACTGCCCGATGAACATTTGCATTATATTGCATGTAATAATTGCATATTGCGTTTATTACCGGCTTCGGTTTCTGCGTTGTTGCAGCATTGTCCAGGTAAATTAATTGTTTTCCATCGCGGACTTTTCTATTAAGAATCTGGAAATCTTCCCTGATTTTTGCGACATTTATATGGCTGTCTTTCATTTTAAATTAATTGTCTTTTTTAAGGTTTATTGGTTTAGATAATTCTCTATTTCTTCATTGACGAATTCAATTCCTATCCCAGCCTGTGCCAAAAGTTCTTCAGATTCTTTTCCGGCATGATACTTTTTTTCGCAGATGACTTTCTTTATTCCGGCGTTTATTATCATCTTAGCGCATGTTGAACACGGCGTCATCTTGCAGTAAAGAGTTCCTCCGCCTATAGAAATGCCGTTTTTTGCCGCCTGACATATTGCATTCTGTTCGGCATGGGTTGTTCTTACACAATGCTGCGTTCTTGTTCCGTCTTCATGAACAATGGTTTTCATCTGATGCCCAACTTCGTCGCAGTGCGGAATTCCTATAGGGCTTCCGACATATCCTGTTACTAAAAGCCTCTTGTCTTTAGTTATAACACAGCCGCTTCTTCCCCTATCGCAAGTAGCTCTCTTTGCAACAGCTCTGCAAATCTCCGTAAAATATTCATCCCAGCTTGGCCTTTTTCCCCCGCTTTCAAGTTTCCCAACTATTTCATAAATTATTGTTTTAAGCTCTTCAATTGTCCCCTCATTAATTATTTTAAAATCAGCTTTATCCGCGCATTCTGAAATTTTCTCTTTATTTTCAGACTCAAGGAATTCATCCAAACTTATTATCCGCTCTTTTTCTTTGTTCATCGCCCTTTCGTATCTTATATGCGCCGCAGCGTCAAGCGAGATTACAAAGCATTCTTCTTTGCTTTTCAGTGCTTCAATCTCCTCAATGCAGTTAAGGCTTTCAATTACGCTTTTTTTCTCTGTTTTTTTCGCAAGTTCGTAAAGCGTTTCTATAATATATTCCTTCCCATTTTCAGCTTGAAACTCCGTGTAGATTTTATTGAGATTGTCTTTATCCGCAACAAGCCCTCTTTTTTTTAGCTCCTGTGTTAAAAAATATTCAACAGAATAATGCTGAAATCCTTTTTGTATAAGAAAATCAGCCACAGTTCCTTTTCCCGCAGCCGCGCTTCCGGTAAGCCCTATAATCATTATTTGTCGAGGAAAGAGGGATTTATATTTATTATTAAGAAGAAATATATGTTGAAAAATAATGAATAAATGCTTAAATAATGGAAATTTTTATTTAAAACATGAAGCTTGATGATATTCTTAAAAACGGAGATATAAGGGTAAAGCTTTATGAAACAAGAGAAATCTGGTTTAATCTATATGATAATCATCCTATAATGGGGTCGAGTTCTTATTCTTACGGCTCTGATACGATTCATAGGGTTTTTATAAGCCGTGCTAAAGCTATTTCAGAAGCTAAAGCTTTTGAGGACAATTTAAGAAATAATGTGGAAAGCTTGGATAAGTTTGATAAAATGAGGGTTGCAGAACAGCATGGAGTTAATTGTAACGAGGATTATAGATTCAGGGTAGCTGTTTTTGAATACGACATTCCAATTAAAGATTTAGTTGAAAAAGACGGGGAAATATATTTTGCAAGGAGCCCTTTCTTGTTTTATATGCCCGAGAACATTTCTAATATTGACAACTCAATATTTAATAAAATCAAGTTTACACCAGCCTATGCAGTAGAGCATAAGATTGAATGATTTATTTAAATAATCAATTTGTTTGGCTAAGCTTGGATGAATAATCAAAAACATCTTATGCCTTTGAAACATAATAATTATTAAAAACGCTATTTTATTATCCTATTCATGGCTTTTAGCATATCCCCAACAGATCTAAACCTAATGGAAGACTGCTCCAGATGCTTCTGGCTTGATAAACACCATATTTGGAATCGTTCCAGGGGGATATTTTCAAGCCTGCCTTCTGGCATGGACAAAATCATAAAAGCGCACTTTGATGTTTTTAGGAGGCGTGGTGAACTTCCGCCGGAATTGGCAAGGGAGCAGGCTTGCAGCGGAATGTTCCTGTTTAATGAAAACGATATATTAAAAAAATGGCAAAACAACTTTAATGGAATTTCTTATGTAGATCCGAAGGGAAATAGGTTTAGAGGCGCTGTTGATAATCTGCTGGTTAATAGCGAAAATCTGGTAGTTTTAGATTATAAGACAAGGGGCTTTCCATTAAAATCGGATTCAGCAAGCTATTATCAGCTTCAGCTTGATTCCTACAATTATTTGCTGAGAAAAAATGGGCGCAAAACAGAAAATTACTCATTCTTGCTATTTTATATTCCAAGCAGCGTTGACGAAGTGGGAAAGTTTATCTTTAATACAACTTTGATAAAATTAGAGACCGATCCTAAAAGAGCTGAGAATAAGTGGGCAGAATCTTTGGTTTTGCTGAACAGCGCATGTCCTGAAAAAGAATGCGGCCATTGTGAGGGAAGAGGCAATAAATTAAAATGAAAAACCCGCAAAATTTTGTTTCAGTAAGCGGGGTATCTTCTATTGAACAGCTTGAGGAAATCGGGAATTTTTGCAGGCTTGAGAAATTTAATTCTCCAGTAGTTATTGGATATCAATTCTCAAACAAAAGCATAAATCAGGGAACTCATAATCCGAGGCAGCCAAGGATTAGTCATTTGAGGGAAATTACTGAAAAAACCTTGGATTACGGGCTAATTACAGCCTTTCATTATTATACGAAAGACAATTTAACTATCGTGGGGGATTTGGAGAAGCTAGTGTCTTTAAGCGGCGCTAATCCGGAAAAAACACTTGTGCAGTTAAACACTCTTCCAGCAAATGTAAAAACATTGAAACAGATTAAACAAATAGGATTTAAAACAATATTCAAAGTCGCTGTTTCAGATAAAAGTTCTGAAGGCTACGCTATTTGGAAAGGCCATGAAGTTCAGGATTTTCATTTTGGCGATATTTCTGCGTTAATTGGCCAGGTTTATGAAAGAAAAGCTTTTATTGATTATGTTCTTTTTGACCCAAGCCATGGCGTTGGTTTAGATTTGAATTTGTCGCCGGGAAGTTTAGCCGTTAGGTTTGGAAAAGAGATATCTCAAAGATTTAAAAATTTAGGCTTAGTTTATGCGGGAGGAATCGGCCCAAATAATGCAGCAGAAACAATCACTTTCCTATTAAATTATTTCCCGCAGGGATTTAGCATTGACGCTGAAAGCGGGTTAAGGAATATTGTAAAAAACAACAGTGGAAAAACTTTGGATGAGCTAGACTTAAATTCTGTCAAAAAGTATCTTATGAGCGTGCATGATGGGTTAAAAATGCAGAGCAAATCTGCAGCCCAGAAATAAAAAACCTTCCGCTATTATCATTATCCCATTTATTTTTAATAGTTAATAGAAAATATATGAATGAAAGAATCAGTTAATTCTGTTCATTATCTGAAAATCATTAAATGGATGAAACTATGAGCGTTAATTTATGAACTGGCTTAAAAAGAAAAAATTAAATACTTCCAAAACCTGTTAAATTAATGAAAAAGGGGAATGCCAGTTTTGGCGGTTTTATTGGGGGATTGGCCGGTTTTTTAGTGGGAATATTTATTCCAGTTGGCGGTGAGCTCAACGGCTCTTTCTTTACAAGAGTGACTCAAAGGCTGATAGAAGCAGACACAACAGGATTTATTGTCTCGCTGATTTATGTAGTGATTGGAATATGCTTAGGGTACTCTATTGGCGCAGTTATCGCCCATTTTAAGAGCTAAAATGAAATCTCCAAAAGTCGTTTTATTTTCAATGATTGCCCTTGGTTTTTTGGCCTTAACCTTTCTTGTCAGCTGGCTTTTTATTATTGGCGCAGTTATTTTGGTGTTATTGAATCAGCGTGAATTGAATAAATAACTATAAAGTAAACCAGCAATCTTGACATAAAAATTACTCACTCATGTCATCGTGCATTTTATTATTAACATTAATGGCAAATCTGCGAATGAAATGAGCAGTTACGGCAAAGGACATTAATATTCCCGCAAAATGCAATCCATGAACAATAGATTATTAAACTAATAATTGCATCTTATTCTAAATAAAATAACGGCGTCTAACATAATGGATTTTTATTAATATTCAATTTTTAGTTTTATTTGATAATTAAGGTAAATGTTTATCTAAGGAAAATTGTTTCATCTTGCAACTTTATACTCTTCCATTAAACTCCCTGCGATAATAATGATTAAGGAATTAAATCATGGAATGTTGAGACATGAACTGGCTTAATAAACCGAAAAGCCTTAAAAGGCATTTGTTTCTTATAGCTTTGAAAGAGGCTTAATTAAAAATGACCGGCGAAAATATAGATGAAGACAAGGAATTTGATGAAGGTTTTGAAACATCCATCGAGCCCGGAGTGAAATCAAAGCTGCTTTTGCTTGATGAGTTTGATGAGTCAAAGGTTGCGCAAGAGTTTAGAGATTTTTTTGCGTCACTTCATCCAGAAGAAAAAGAAGCCAGGCTTTACGTTTATACTCCCGCGCACGTCGGTTCTTTGAATTCGATGGGTCTTTTCGGAGACTTCTCACCATCTGTAATCTATTCTTCAAATAAGCATAATGAAACTCATCTGCCATTCAGAGAAAAAAACTTAAGGGAGTTCGGCTACAGCAAATTATGTCATTTATATTGCACTTTAGACAAGTCAATTATGTTCGGATTTTTTAACAGGCACATGGCTAAGAGCAAGGTTTTTAATTTGAATTCTGCAGCTACAATACTCCATCGGCCAGACCTAGTTCTTGACGCCAAGCCTTTAGAAGATAAAGAAATTTCTCCAGAAGAAGTTGTTAATATTTTATTTGCAGTCAAGAAAAATGCAACAAAGCTTTTAAGGGAAGTCCAGACAGAATATTCAAGAACTTATGATTCTCTGGAAGAGAGCCACTCATTTAAATATCCGAAAGCTCTTGAAGAATTGCTTGGCGATAATTTGTCAAGGATACTTCTTTACGGCTCGAGCGCAAGAGGAGATGGAAATGATTATGATAATCTTGTTGCAATAAAGAGCTTGCCGGATGATTTTTACACTAAAATTCGCGGAGTAAAACCAAATGAAAATGGAAAAGATGTCGGCATAATTTTTGTGCCTGAAAATGTTCTCGACAAATTTTTATATATCAACGTTAGCAACAGCATTTTTAATGAGCATTCAAAGCCGTTAAAAGGCGATTTTCATTTCCCTATCGAATCGGAGAGATATAAGATTTGGAAGGAAATGTATCATGCCGGATTCGGCTCCGCAAAATTAATTTCAGGAATGAATTTGGTTTTTAGGGAGCCGGAAATTTTATTTGATAAAGAGGGTCTTTTTGAGTATTTTATGAAGCTTAATAGATTTACTCTGCATGGATTAATGCAGGGAGGCGGAAGAGTAATGCCGTCAAAAGAAGAGCTTTTGGATATTTTGAAAGACGATTTCGATTATCCTATTCCAGAATTTAGGCCTGATGCTTCTTATCTGCAGGAATCTTTCTTAAAGGCGAACAAAGCGAGCGTCGCAATATCAAAAAAGATGTATTCTTCTGAACTTGCGCGCGAACCCAACGAGCACCTTTTGGTTTTAGAATCAAGGCGAAGCGGAAAAATTTTTACTTCATCATATCGCGGAAAAAAAGTCTATGTTTTTGGAGGAAGAGAAAAAATGAGAAAAGGAGATGTTGTTCCAGCAAGGCTTTTAGTTTCAGGCGAAGAAGGGTATTATTCAAGAAAAAACGAGCTTCATCATAGGGGAATAGATTCCTCAGATGATTTTTATATTGGGAGAAGATTGTAGGTTTTTATTATTTTAGAATTATTTTCATTTATGTTTTTCCATATCCGAGTTTTTTCTCGTTAATCGTGTATTAATTGCTCCAAACCAAACTTCGTCAAGGTTCTCCGCATAAAACCATATTAACTTGGATACGCTTTGATTAGCTTATGTTAAACTTGTTTGTATTAACATCACAAAAACATTTATAAAACATGAATTGCATTTTATATAAAATGAAAACAGCTTACGTCTTTTTGGGCATTTTAGTTCTTGCTCTTGCTTTAGGCTTGGTTTTCTTGGCGGGCGGAGATGAAAAAAATCCAGGAAGCATAAATGGAGGAGTGGTTTCCGAAGATAGCAATTCTGAAAATGGAAATGTTGTGACCTTTGAAGTTTCCGGAAAAAATTTCAGATTTTTTAGGGATAATCTTGAAAGCCCGGAGCTCAAAGTAAAACAAGGCGATAGAGTAAGAATCGTTTTTACTAATGAAGAGGGTTTCCACGATTTTGTTATTGATGAATTTGCTGGAGCCAGAACAAAGCAGATTCCCGCAGGCAGTTCAGAAACAATCGAGTTTGCTGCAGACAAAGCAGGAACCTTTGAGTATTACTGCAGCGTTGGAAAGCACAGGGCTAACGGCATGTTTGGAAAATTAATCGTTGAGTAAAAAGAACCAAGTTCAACGCAATCCGCTTCCACTCGCTCCATTTACGAGGTGCGCGCCTGTCCTTCGGGCAATTTGTCAAAATCAAAGATTTTGAAATTATAATTTTCCACCCCAAAGAGACTCGCTTAAATAATATAACTTTTTATACCTGTTATTCTTACCTTTAATCATGGTAGAAAAAAGAGAATCTCTAAAATATTTTAGTATAATTTCTACTTTCTTTGTCGCTACAATCATGATTTCGAACACTGTCGCAACAAAACTTTTTAGTTTAGGTCCTTTAATCTTTACGGGAGGAATTTTAATTTTTCCAATAGCTTATATTTTTGGAGATATACTTACTGAAGTCTATGGTTATGCTCGTTCAAGAAAAATTATTTGGACTGGTTTTATTGCTTTAATTTTTATGTCTTTGATTTATTGGCTTGTTGGCTTATTGCCTCCTGCTCCAGCATGGCCAAATCAAGAGGCATATGTCGCTGTTTTAGGTTTAGTGCCGAGAATTGTTTTAGCTTCAATTATTGGATATTGGGCAGGTTCATTTTCTAATTCTTTTGTTATGGCAAAAATGAAACTGTGGACCAAAGGTAAACATCTTTGGATAAGAACAATTGGTTCAACAATTGTTGGCGAGGGAGTAGATACAGCTATTTTTGTCTTAATAGCTTTCTGGGGAATTGTTTCAGGAGGAATTTTAATTTTAGTAATAATTTCAGGTTATGCTTTCAAAGTTGCATACGAAATAATTGCAACACCAATAACCTATAAAATAGTGGGATTTTTGAAAAAAGCAGAAGGAATAGATGTTTATGATACAAATACAAAGTTTAGCCCATTTAATTTAAACTAAATCCAATCTATAAACTCCAAATACAATTTGGTTTTTTCCAGTAATTTCTTTTAACAATCTTGCTCCTTGATTAGTGACAGATCTTATAGAAGTTTCGTTTTTCCAAGGGAGGTGAGGAATAACACCTTGAATAGATTGATTTCCTTCAGAATTTTCTTTTAATCTTTCAAACAATCTACAAGCATAAGCTCCTCCAATAAATGTTTTTGGTTTTCTTACTGCTAATTGGTCTATATAAATAAAATCTTCTCGTTGTTTTACGAAATAATTGAAGACCGCATCATCTCTTAATTGAGGTTCTTGTTCTATTAATTGTTTCACAAAATCAGAATCATAAGCCATACAAAAACCCCCTAATTCTGAATCACCACAACCAACAAAAAATAAATCACTTTCACTTCTTTTTCTATATTGTTCTTCACTTAAAGAATAGTCATAAAATCCGAATTTTTTATCTGCGTCTTTTGAAGTTACAACTAATGAATCTGCCAATTTCTTAATTTGAGAAATATCCTTTGTTTGAACTTTTCTTATTTCCATATTAAAAAGGTTTCTTTGGTATTTTTTAAAACTTGCTCTTTTGAAGTAAAGCGAGTCTCTTTTCCACTCCTATCTTCTTTTTTAGAAAAAAAGAAGCAAAAAATGGCGCGCATCTTAAATTTTATAGGATAACTAAAAGCCTACCTGAACAAAGAGAGATTTTAGAAATATTATTACGGAGAATTAGAAACTTGCTCTGTTTAATTTCGCACCCCATCTGCCTTCTCGCTTACGCTCTAATCGTTGAACAGGCAGTTCTTCTTATGACATCTCCTTTATTTGTTATTTCTTATTTTTTTCTTATTCGTAACCATTAAAAACACCAAAAGATTATACTCTTCATGAAGGTGAAAATAACTAAAGATTCCATTTTAATTTATTTTTCCTAAACCATATATTATTTTATAATCCATTCCAGAAGCTTCATTAAGTTCAGGAACTATCCTTTCAACATCTTGTCTCAGTGAAGAATCAGAAATAAAAATTATGCCATTATTAATATCCACAACTTTTTTTCTAAACATTCCAAATAGTCCAATGCTTTTAACAAGTGAAACATAACGTCCCCCCAGTCCATATTCTCCCAGATACATTATATCACTCTTTAAATCTCTTGAATGATTCGCTTCTATTAACTTTTTTGCAAGATGTTCGCTAATAACAAAGTCGGCATCAGAACCCTCAAACCTTCCATTTCTTATATCATCTAAACTTTCCATAGTCATTCATAAAAACAAGTAATTTATAAAGATTTCCGTGATTTTATTATAGTAAATAATCACTCAACAATTATTTCGCCTTTCATATATTCATGCAGCTTGCAGTGATAAGCGTAAGTGCCGGGATTGTTAAATGTGTGTGAATACATCTGAGCCTTAGAAAGAAGGACTGAATTTAGTTCGCTCCCGGAATCAGAAGTAACTGAGTGCTGGATTCCTTCTGTATTCTGCCATGTTACAATGTCTCCAACCTTGACTCTCAGAGTTGTAGGTTTGTAGGAAAAGTCTTTGATTAGGACAGTATATTCAACTCCGCCTCCAGAGCTTGAACTGCTGGAGCTAGAACTTGATGAGCCAGAGCTTGAACTTGAGCCAAGGTTATCTCCAGGAAGAACTTCATTTTTTCCAGGAAAAAAAAGCATTAATGCAACCGTGACAATTGCGAGAGTAATTACTCCGGCCAACAATACATTTTTCATTCTGCTTTTCATTTTAATTTAAGGCTAATGTCCTATAAAAATCTTGGGGTTTTCGACCAAACCACTTAAAAATAGTTATAAATGTTTAAATACTTATTTTCTATTTGACTTACGCAAAATACAACTGCTAGTAAGTTATAGTGGATTAACATACAACAGGTTGTATGTATTACGGGATAAAGATTTTCCTCAGAGGCAAAGAAAGAAAATTGCTTGAGGGATTCTAAAAACCGTAGGTCTTTACGGGATAAAGATTTTCCTCAGAGGCCGAGGTTATTGGGAAGCGAGAAGAGTTGTTTATATATAACGACTTCACAATGGCCGAGCAGAAAAGAAGTTGCTTGAGGGAATCTTAAAACCGTAGGTTTAACGGGATTAAAACTTCTCTCGGAGGCAAAAAAAAGAAGTTTAAGGAGGAGGCGGGAATGCTTGAAGTGCAAAAAACGCTTTACAACATATGAGAAAGTTGAAAAGCAGGAATTTTGGATTATAAAAAAAGATGACCGGCGTGAAAAGTTTCAGCGGGAAAAACTTGAGAAGGGGATACATTTGGCTTTTGAAAAAAGGCCTGTAGCAAAAGAAAAGATTGACAAAATGATAAACGAAATAGAAGAACAGCTTAGAAAAACAGGAAAAAGAGAATTGAAGAGCTCAGTAATTGGAGAAATTGTTATGAAAAAAATGAAAAAAATTGACAATGTAGCTTACATAAGGTTCGCTTCAGTATACCGCGATTTCAAGGACATAAATGATTTCAAGAAGGAAATGAGGGAGCTGTAAAATGCCGGAAGAATTTTTAGACTATAAAACCGCTTTGGGAATGCGCATAGAGTTGTCAAAATACGCCAGGGATAATATGAATATCAGTTCTAATGCAAGATTTGTTTTTGAAAATGTTTATATGAGGAGCTTGGAGAACGGAGAAAGAGAAGATGTTTCCGACAGAATGGCTGCAATTGCCGTCGATATTGCAAGTGCAGAGATGAAATACCTCCCAAAGGATATGCCTTATGAAAAAAAAATTGAGGCAGTTAAAGATAGAGCATTAAAGAATCTTGAGCTTTATGTTTCAAATGATTTTAGAGCTAATACTCCGACGAATTTGAACATGGGAAGATGGGTTGCTAAATACAATGAAGACGGAGATCTTGCTGGGAGATATAGTCAGGCAAAACAGCTCGGCTCTGCTTGTTTTGTTATTCCCATTGAGGACACGTTTGGCCGCGATGTCTCGAATCTTGAAGATGGAATTCTTGAAGCATGGGTGACTCAGCAGTTAGTTCACAAGGGCGGCGGAGGGACTGGTTTTTCTTTTCAAAGACTAAGGCCAAAAGGCTCTATAATAGGATATAATCCAGCTGTCGATGGAATGCATTCAATTTCCTGGGATGGAAGAAGGGGGGTTTCTTCAGGATTCGAATCTTTTTTAGAATCTTATTATAATGCATCTACAGAAGCGGTTAAGCAGGGAAACAGCAGACGGGGGGCAAACATGGGAATTCAGAGAATAGATCACATGGATTTTTTAGATCATATGTTTGCAAAATTTGGCAGGGACGTTGAAAGATCTGAGTGGAGGATAAAGAATTTCAATTTGAGCCTTGCAGTTACAGATGAATTCATGGAGGCTGCTGAAAAAGGGCACACCTACACTCTTTTTAATCCACACAGGGCCAGACCAGAAATAAAAAGAGTTTTGGAAAAAAAGTTTGGAATTGAAAATCCTGAAGTGGTGAGGAAACAAGACATCGCAACTAGAGAACAATTTGAGTCAATAATAAATAGAAATAGCGAAAACTTGTTTGCACCATTGACGACGCCAAATATGTATTTAGATGATGACGGAACAACAGTGATTAATGCTTATACCGGGGATGCGATTGGAACAGTTGTCGATGATATTGTAAGAATAGAAACTAGAAAAGTTCTGGGTTTATTTGCAAAGTTATCTCACTCCAACGGCGAGCCGGGGATGATTTTTATAGACAGAATAAATGAGAATAACGCCGTTCTTTTTGACAGGGAGATAGAATCAACAAATCCTTGCGGTGAGCAGCCCCTGCCCCCATATGCTGCCTGCAATCTAGCATCAATAAATGTTGGGAATTTCGCAAGATACGGGGTATTTGATTCAGAAAATAAAATAAACCTTGAAAAAAAAGTAATTGACAATAAATTTACTAAAATTGAGAAAAGGAAAGACGGGAAAATAGGAGTAATGTATTATGACTGGGATACTCTAAGAGAGAGGGTCAACGAAGGGGTTAGATTCTTGGATAATGTCGTTGATAGAAGTGATTTCCCGGCAGATAAAGTGAATAAAGCTGTTTCAGAATTGAGAAATATAGGGCTTGGTTATATGGGTGTTTGGGATGCTATGGTTTTGCTGAAGATGAGATATGGCTCTGGAGAATCTTATGAATTTGCTGAAGAGTTGGCGAAGGTTTTGCACGATGACAGTTTAGTCGCTTCTAAAAAACTCGCAGAAGAAAGAGGAGAATTTCCATTATGGAAAAAAAGTGCGCACAATCCGGATTCAGATCTTTATCAATGGATTACTTCAAATCCGAGAGCGATTCCAGATAGATTCAGGGGAGGAAGAAGATTAAGCGACATTGTTGACAGAGAAAATGGAATGAGGTGGGGGGAGGGAAAAGTAAGAAACGTTGCAAGAATTACTCAAGCGCCGACAGGCACAATAAGAAGAAGTGCGGGGCATAAAGATGAAAAGCTGAATTTGGATAATTTAGCAATATCGTCGGGAATAGAGCCTATTTTTTCAATCATCGAACAATCAAATATTTTAAATGCAAAAATAGAAGATTGGAGCAGTGCTGCAGTAAAAATTTTAGAAAGAGAAGGGCTTGATGTCAAGGAAATCATGGAGGCTATAAGAAAAAATAAGGGAAGCGTTTCTATTTATGGATACACAGGCCAGGAAGTTGCAAAAACTCTGGAGAAAATTCCGGAAAATGTCAGGAATGTGTTGGTGACTGCTGCGGGGGGGGAGGGCAATTATTATGAAATAACTCCGGAACAGCACGCAAGAATGTTGATAGCTTTTCAAAAATACAATGATAGCGCTACAAGCAAAACAATAAACCTGCCGGAATCAGCAACCCCGGAGGATATTAGGGAAGCTTGGATGAATCTTTGGAAGCTTGGAGCTAAAGGCGGAACAATTTATAGGGATGCAAGCAGAAGTTTCCAGATATTGAACAGAATCGAGCTATCGAAGCCAGAAGGACGCTCAAAAATAAGGCGGCCTTTAGTGCAAAACGCGATTGCATTCGAATTTCCATACTTGTCCTCAAACCCAAGGCAGGGAATTGGCGATGAGGATTTTGATCCAGACAGGTGTTTTACAACCATAACTTATAATCCAGTTAACAAAGGAGTCACGGGAATTTTTCAGAACATTTCAGATGTTGACGCAGAGAGAATTTCTTTGTTAACAGACTTGAATAGGGACAAGTCAAGGGCATTTAAACAGGGAAGAAGTATAGACGAAGTAATTGAAGACCTTGAAAAAATAAACATTGGCGGAAACATAACTGGAATTGTCGTTGATGAAGCAGTTATGCCTGAAGGAAGCAAGGAAAGGAAGAGATTTGAAGTAAGAGGCTCGACGACGAGAGAAGCAGCGCTTAACTCATTGTATGTTATGAAGTTCTTGACAGATGGCGGAAAAAGCTTCAACCCAGATTTCATGAAGGAAAGGCTTGATGCCTATTATCTTGGAAAAATAACTTTAAAGACGATAGTAAACACCAAAGGAAAAGTAAAACTCGAAGAAGATGCTGGCGGAAGGCCTTCCATCCTCAGCAATGGCAAAGTTGTGAAGCTTCCGGATGAGATTTCCGGAATTGATTGTCCGGAATGCATGTAAAATTATTTTTAATTTTGATAATCTGAATTCCCTTGATTATCTTATCCCATTTATATTAATAAATTAACCTGTTTAAATCTGGCAATTAGTAGAAAATCAATCAAGATAATTTTAAGGTAAGTTAATTGGCATAGAAGTTTAACAAAGCAAGTTCAAGTTAATTTAGCATAAATATCGCATCAGTGCAGATTTCTATACTAAAAAACGAGATAATGTCAAATAATTTATTATTTAGAGCTAGGATTATATGGGCTTAAAATTTGTATGAATTAACATGGTTTTTATAATATCCATTCCAATAAATTTATAACCTTCAATTATTATAAAAAATCATGGGAAAAAACAAATTTGGAATTATTGAGTGGGCAAAATTAATTATTGGGATGTTTGTCATTGTTGTTCTGCCTTTTGTTGCCCTGGCTTTCAGGCTGAACTGAACAACATAAATCTTTATAAATAAACTTTTTCTTTGAATGAGGCAATGGGATTGAAGAAAAAAATAATTATTGGAAGCCTGCTTGGATTAACTGCATTGGGAACAATCGGAGGAAGTCAAGGCGGACTCCCTCCACTATATAATAAGACTGCTGAAGATTCTTACGGGATTAAATTAGGATTTGTTACTTATTTAAAGCCAGGAACAAAACATTACGGATTAAATCTTGGATTAATTAACTTTAATGAGGGCGGAACTGTTAATGGATTAAATATTGGGTGTTTTAATATACAATCTTTTGAGGCTTATTCTGATGAGAAAAATAATGGGGATAGTGTTGGCAAGGTAAATGGTCTTGAAATAAGTTTTGCAAATTTTCCAGACGGAAGTGCGGGTAAATTATATGCCCCGACAAAAGTTAATGGTTTGCGAATTGGATTGTTTGGAAATGGCGCGCAGGGAAATGTGTTCCAAATCGGAGTTTATAATTACAATTGTTCAGAGGATGGAAATAAAGAAAGACCAATTTTGGGTGTTAACTGGAGATTTGACTAATTTTCTCAATAATTCTCAATCGCAATAAACATATTTTATTCCCTGGACGCAGTTCGCCGTTTCGCAGTTTGAACCCTGGGCAATAATGTTGTCTTCTGATGAAAATTCTATTATTCTTTCTCCTTTGGAATAGTTGAGGCATTTTATCTCAGGCGCAGAATTTTCGCAGCATCCGCAGCCGCAGGCAAGATATTCCTGCTGGCCCTGTTTTTGAGTTTTTTCAATAGTATAATAGAGAAATAACATCATTGCAGATAAAAGAATTCCTAATGCAATAATTAGCATCCATTTAAATTCTGCCATTAAATAACAAAGATAGTAATACTTTAAATCTTTCTAAATTAACTTGAACAAACTTTAATTGAGATTAATCAAATTATGATGCTCCATAAAATCATCTTATTTTATGAGTTAGAAGTTAAACCAGTAAACCTATCTTTACTGGATTTTTTTCCCAACCCAAGCCCAGAAATTTCTCCAGACTGGATGGTGTTCCTGATGAATTTTCCGACATAAGGTCTGGCGGCTTCAAGGACTTTGTCCCACGCGGATTCCAAAGCAGTCAATCTTTCTTGATATCTTGTCTCAAGAACAGCAATATTACTTTCGCATTTTCCATCTGGAGTTGCGCATCTTATGCAATGCTCCCTCCAATTATTTAATGGAGCAAGATCATCTTTTTCTCTTAACAGGTTAACTACTTTTTCTAATCCCTCAATTACTGGACCAATTTCTGGCTGAGCTATTTTTAACATCCCTAATAGTGGCGCAGGATCATCAACTCCAAATTCTTTTAGAACTTCAGTATAAACAACTTCAAGAGGTTTTGATACAAAATTGTTTCCAGCTCTCATTAATGTCTCATAACTTCTCATGCAATCCACCGCCCTCATTCTATATTCTTCTCGGCCAGTGGTTTGATGCAATCTGCAATAATCAATAACTGCTCTTAGGCTAGGCTGTCTTTCTTTTATGGAATTTGACAATTGTTGAAGCCCATCTTTGATCTGACTAAAATCTACGTTTACCATTTTATTTCCCAATAATTATTATTTATAAGCTTTATGGTGATTAAATGACTAATTGCTTCGCTAAAACAAAATTCTGATAATAAGAAAAATATTTTAAAGTTTGGTTAATATAAACAAGCTGAACAATAAGAACTAAAGTTAATATAAGAAAAATTAATGTTAAAACAAATTAATAGGAATAAGATTTTAATGTGGGGCAGATAGAACAAGATAATTCAGGTATGTCCGGGTTATCATAAATTATTTTTTAGGCTAGATTAATTTTAAAGAGAATTAATATAAATAAGACGAGTTCAAGTCAATTCAAATTAATCAGAAAAATAATTTTTGGGTTGGATTAATATTATCTTGAAGTTGGGTTATTATTAAGAATACACCTCTAAATCACGACAGAATTAGTTAGTCGTTGCCTCTGCAATTATTCATCTTCTCTTCTTTTTCTTTCCGAAGAGCGAGAATCCCTTTGTTTTTTTCTTGCCCTTTCCAGATTTAGCAAGCTTCATTAACTTTGCAACTTTTGACTTTTTGCCCTTTTTGCTTGGGCCTCTTCCACCTTTCTTAGATTTCTTCACACTCTTTTTTCTCTTTGCCATGTTACTATAAATTAATTATCTCCGCCTGGTTCATAAGGGTCCATTTTATTAATCTCCTATTCCGCCACCAATTTTAATCTTCATCTTCCATTTTTACTAATTTACGGATCCCCAAAGCTCATTTTAACCTGCACCACCATCGTCTCCCATTTTAAAATCCATTTGGTTGCATTTTACTATCCTGATCCGCCGCCCATTTTCTTTTCTTGAATATTGCTGACATATGGACTCGGTGAAGAAAGTGCCTTAAGCATCATCGAATCTAACTTAACCCGCCGATGTACTTTAAAGGTTATCTTCTTCGCGCCATAAAACAAAGCTTAACAAGTGTGGATTTCGCGTGAAGAGTTATAGTCCAGTCTCCACGTTAATGGCCGAGCACTTGACAGAGGCTCATATGGACACACCCTTTTCAGAGCAACCGATCTGTCCTAGTCAGCGTTGAATTATCAGAATATATTCCTATATAAAACTATTGTACTCCTTAAAAGTTAATACATTTTTATCGTAAATAATCTTTAAAAAAATCTAGGCGAGTTTTAAAATCGTTTTAAATAAAATGGAAGGGGAAAATATTGCATAATTGTCTTATGCTTATCCAACACCGATTGCGGTTCATTTGAGCCGCCGTGTGCATAACCTCTACTAAAACTATCAGATTCTATTTTGCGCAGACAAACTCTATTTTTCTCTCTTTGAAAAATATCACGAGAAACTTTAGCCCCATCAATCTTATAGTTAATAGTCCATCCTAATTCATCTCTTCCCTCGAGCATCTCTAATGTTCTCTTTAATTTCATGTTACTTTTGCATCCTCAAACTTTAAAAACATTTATATCCATTAGTCGATATAATGAAACTCGGCGTATTATTTTCTGGAGGAAAGGATTCCTGCTATTCGGCGTATATTGCCAAAAAGCAGGGGAACGAATTGGCTTGCTTGATCACTATTCATTCAGAGAACAAAAATTCTTACATGTTTCACACGCCTTCAATAAAGAAAACTGAGGCTCAGGCAAAAGTCATGGGGATTCCTTTAATGGTGTTTAAGACAAAAGGTGAAAAAGAAAAAGAATTGAAAGATTTAGAAAAGGCGATAAAAGAAGCGATAAAAAAATACAAAATTGAAGGAGTTATAAGCGGGGCAATTGCATCGAGATATCAATATGACAGGATAGGAAAAATATGCGAAAAATTGAAGATAGAATCATTCACTCCTATTTGGCAGAATGACGAACTAGAATATCTTAATGAATTAATAAAAAATAAATTTAAAATAATAATTACAGGAGTTGCCGCTTATCCTTTGGATGAAAAGTGGCTTGGAAAAGAAATAAACAGGGATTTTGTTGATAAAGCAGTTGATTTGAATAATAAGCATAAAATTCATATTGCAGGAGAGGGTGGAGAGTTTGAGACTTTTGTTCTTGACTGTCCTTTATTTAAGAAGCCATTAAAAGTTAAAAAAAGCAAAATCACAGGAGAAAAAAACAGCTGGAGGCTTGAAATAGATGTGGAATGATAACGTCAAGCCGCGAACATTGAGAATGTTCTGGAGGGGGGAGATGGGGGTTGAATGATAACAACGATAATCTTCGACTTAAGTGAGGTTTATCTTAAAGGTTTGTTGGGAACCGAAAAGATTCTAGAGCCAATATTGAAACTTCCAGCAAAAGATATTTATCACTCATTTAAAGGGGACCATTATATCAAATTTTTTCACGGAGAAATAAGTGAAGATGAATTTTGGGAATCTGTAAAAAACAATGCTAACTGGGATATATCACTAAGTCAACTTAAAAATGCTGTCAGATCAAATTTTGCAGAAATTGAAGGAACTAGGGAGATAATCGAAAAACTAAAAATTAAGGGTTATAAATTAGGTCTTTTATCAGTTCACGCAAAGGAGTGGATAGAGTATCTTGAAAAAAAGTTTGATTATCATAAGCTATTTCACTCAACTATGTATTCATTTGAGGTTGGGATTTCAAAACCAGATAAAAAATCTTATGAATTGATTATTGAAAAGTTAGGTGCCAAACCAGAAGAATGTCTCTTTATAGATGATCATGAAAAGAACATAATTGCAGCTAAAGGGTTGGGAATTAACGCCATACATTTTAAAGATTCTAATCAATTAATTAGAGACTTGAATAAGTTTGATATTAAAATCTGACTTGAGAATATGATTCCAAATCATAGCGAATCTAAACAAGCTTAACAATGCGCACCCTCTTGATTAAAAAGAAGTTTGAAAGTCAGATTAATATAAATAAGATAATCAAAGCAAGTTCAGGTTATCATTAATATCAATTTCTCTCTGGAATAGTTTTATAAATATCAGTCCCTTATCACGTTCATGAGCTTAGAAACATTCATGGCTTCCCCATGGTTTATTCTTATTTTAATTTGGAGCCTGATATGGAAGGGAATTGCTCTTTGGAAAGCAGGAAGAAACAATCAGCTTGCGTGGTTTATCTGTATGCTTGTGATTAATGTTGTTGGATTTCTCGAAATAATTTATCTTGCTTTCTTTCAGCCGAAGAAGAAGAGGAAGAAGTAGGAGATTGTTTAACTCTAAATTCTATTCTGCAATATTAACTGTTTCAACTAAAAATCCAGCGTTATTTAATCTATTTACATAAAAATTAGCAATCGGTTCTCTATTGATACCCCCTAATTTTTTTAAATGGGCTTTAAAAGAAGGTTCAATGTAATCTGTTAGGTAGCCAAAGCCGTACGCATTAAATTTAATATTTCTCTCTGAATTCCTTCTTTTAACAGTTAAGTCAATCCTGCAAGTGGGATGGTATTGCCCGCCCATATCATATTCATGCCCACGAGTTTCGCTAATTATAATCTTTTTATCGTCGCCTTCTTGTCCCGCCATCTCTATAAATTCTTGAAGATTTCCTGGCTGATTAAACAATAATTTTTTAAGAGACATACTCTAAATTAATTTAAAGGCTATTTAAAGATTTATATCTTTGTAAAATGGACCTGTAGAGAATAGGAAAATCTTGAATTATCTGATATTTAATAATCAAGTTAAAGATATTTTTCCAAAGTTTCATAGTATTTTTTATTGTTCCATAGTTTTTTCATAGAATCTTCTGATAAGATCAGCCAACCTAACTTTTCTCTTTTAATTTTTTTCTTAGATTCCATCTTTATTATTAATATTCCGGATTTATATAATTATGGACCCATTGAGAATCGAACTCGAGTCTCTTGACTGCCAGCCAAGCATAATGCCATTATACTACGGGCCCTGAAAACAACCTTGCGGTTTTTTTTCGATTTTCCCTTTTCTGTACTGAGTGGATATTGTTACATTAACGTCACATTTATATAATCGTCTTACTCTTTATTAGCATAAGGAGGTGAGAAAATGATTAAATCTTGTCCAGAATGCAAATCAA
>JACOYJ010000032.1 GCA_016181885.1 Candidatus Pacearchaeota archaeon
ATTGAGTCTAAAAATAAGTTCTCCAAAATCTTTGTCATTAGTTATTAAAATTCTTTTTTCTTTTTCTGCAAAATAAAGAACATTTTCATCTGAAGCGCTTGGCATAATCTCTCCAACGAATTTTACATTAAAACCCCTTTCAAGAAGAAACTTATACAACTTGAAACCAGAGCTTTCATCAACAAGAAATTTCACAGGCATTTTAATCCTTTAAAGGAAATACATCTTCACCATTAGCAATTTCAGCAACATAAGTTAATGCAGCTCTAATGTCTTCTCCTGTTAAGTTAGGATAATCTTCAAGGATTTCTTCTTTTGTCATTCCTTGCGCTAGAAGTTTTACTATAGTATTAACTGGTATTCTAGTTCCTCTTATTACAGGTTTGCCAACCATGACTTTTTGGTTAATAACAATTCTTTTTTGAAGTTCAGTTTCCATGTCAAATATATGCTCTCGAGACTTATAAATTTATTGATGTTGAGGTTAGTTGGAAGTGGATTCTTTAACTCCCAGAAACATAAATGTTGAAGTCATCTCACTTTCATAATGTGCTCTTTCATATTCTTTAGCATCCAGCAATCTAGTAAAATATAGGGAATTAAAAAGTGATCCCACAGGGTTTAATACAAAATCACCATCTGTTAATAAATAATTTCCTTTTGGATCAGTGGATAATACTCCCAATTCCATTAATATAGAGTAAGCTTTATCAATGATTTTTAATCTATCTGCTTGAGTATTTTCTTTTTCATATCTGCCTATAGCTTCCCAGTTTACTTTAATATCTCCCATCTCTTCCAGGATAAATCTCTTTAAATATTCTTGATCATTTGGCGATTCTTTTTTAATAAGTTCTGCAAGTGTTGGCATATTTTTTTAATTATCTTTCTCTTTAAAACAATTTGCATTTTTTTGGGGGAAACCGAAGAACTTATAAACCTATTTTTTCATCTCTATTTATCCGATGAGCGGAAAGTTCAGATGAAGATATTTCGTTCTCGGATAATTAAATAATTTATTGAAAATGGATCCATATACAATAATTGAAAAGGCGAGAAAGACCGGAAAAATAGAGAAAGGAACTAATGAAGTTACCAAGGCTATAGAGAGAGGAACTGCTAAGTTTGTTGTCTACGCTGCCGATGTCGAGCCGAAGGAAGTTGTTCAACACATCCCTTTGTTATGCAAGGAAAAAGGAATAAGATGCAGGGAAGTTGACAACAAGCAGAAGCTTGGGATTGCTGCGGGTTTGCCGGTTGCATCTTCTTCAGTTGCAGTGATTAATGCTGGAGATGCTGATAAAGATATTGCTAACTTGAAATAAAAATTAATCTAAAATGATAAAATTTACAGAAGATGGAGAGCTTTATAGGAATAAAGGATTTGTGACTATGGGGGACTTCCCCAATGTTTGGTCCGTTGATGGTTATTATTCTGTCACAAAAGATGGAGTAAACATATCAACGAGAGAAATTAAAGAATATAGGGTAGAACGTCTTGAAGATGCTATTGATTTAGCTAAGAAGGATGGATTAATTAAAGGAATTTTGGCTGAAAAACACCCCCCTTTTCCAACACCTTCTGATTCAATACAAGAACAATTATTAATACACGACGTAAGATTAGGCAAATTTGTTTAATGAATAAAAATGGCAAAAACGCAACAAAAACCTAAACAGCAACAATCTCAGTCAGGAACTAAAGGAAGCGAGAAAATTCTCGGAGCGGTTGTGCCGGCTTTGGTTCAGGAAATTATAGGAAGAACTGGATTCAGGGGTGAAATTACTCAAGTAAAAGCACTTGTTCAGGCAGGAAGAGATGAAGGAAGAGCTATGAGAAGAAATGTTAAAGGTCCTGTAAGGCCTGGAGATATTTTAATGCTTAGGGAAACAGAGATTGAGGCAAGAAGAATTAAATCTCAAGTTTCTAAAGGAGCATATACATGAAATTCTGCGTAGTTTTATTTCATGAAAACTCCGGAAGAATTAAATCTCAAGTTTCGAAGGGAGCATATACATGAAGATAAAAATCGAGATTTTTATGCCATTCGTCCAGGCTTGGTCAAATGGAGGAGCTTATACATGAAATTCTGCGTAGTTTTATTTAGACATTTTGGGAGCAAAATGGTTTCGCGAATAAAACTCGTGTCGCATGAAAACTCCGGAAGAATTAAAAGCCAGGTGAGTAAGGGGGCCTATACTTAAAATGGCCAGGAATATTAATACAGTAGAAGGAAAAAGAACTTCCTTGTCAGATCTTACTGAAAATATTAATGTAGCTTTTGAACGAGCGGACATTGTAGAATTAAGGGGTTTTGCTGAGGAGGACGACTTGAATGAAACGGCTAATTATCTTAAATCTACTGGGAGGTATAATGTTAAACTAGGAATATCTATTCCAGATAATGGGAAAAATATTCGGGCTCGTTCTTATTTTTTAAATGTAACTAGGAAAAATCAAAATGCCTAAATGTTCTTTTTGCGGAGAAATGTATGAATTTCCAAGAGGATTGACTTTTGTAAAAACAGATGGACACGTGGTTTATTTTTGTTCTTCAAAATGCAGAAAAAATATGCGCATGAAAAGAAGAAAAGTTAGATGGGTGTTTAAATCCAGTAAAGGCGATGCGATTGAACATGTGAAGAAGTGATTAGCCTACGAGATATTTATAAGGTGTTTCAAACATATACATATCTGAAATATTTAGTATTTCTTTAAATAATCTTTGTAATGGAACATAAGCTTTTCTATCTGTTCTAATATCTTCAGGTATATCTCTTGTTAGCCTTGAAAATTCTAGAATTTGATCTTCTAGTTTTTTACCCCACCCCTCTCCAGAAGCCCTAGAAGCAGCGTCGCTAACTAATCTTCTTAAACATCTTAATCTTGAGGGATTTACTTCTTTTGGATAACTTCTTTCTTCTCTATCTACTTTTATTTGAATTGCGACTTCTTTTAACATTACTTGGGCACTATAAAGAACTCCTTTAGGAATTGCTAGCCCCTCTTTAATATTTCCTTTAGAAAGAGCATCCAAATGATGACTCATTGTAGCGGCAGTAAAAGCATAATAGTGCCCCATATCACCCGGTTTTATAAAAGACATATTTTTATCAAGAATCTATTAATTAAAAAGTTATCTATGTTTTAACATTATATTTATTTTGTAGTCAAACACAACAAATTTTATTAATGCATTGTTTTTTCTCGTAAGATGTCAAAGAGATATCTTATTGTTGGAGCAGGCATTATCGGAAGCAGTATAGCAAGAGAAATAGCCAGCAGAAGAATTGGTGAAGTTATTGTTCTTGAAAAAGAAAAAGAACTAGGGTTGCATGCCAGCGGAAGAAATAGCGGGGTTTTGCATTCTGGAATAAATCAGAAGCCAGGTTCGCTGAAAGCGCGCATGTGTGTTGAGGGAAATTACTTAGCTAGAAATTTTTGTAAAGAATATGAAGTTCCAATGGAAGAATGCGGAACAATTGTTGTTGCGCGGGAACAAAGTGAATTGCCGACGCTGGATAAATTACTGGTAATGGGGATGGAATCTGGTGTTGAGGGATTGAAAATTATTGATAAACAAGAGTTGGCTGAAAGAGAGCTTAATGTTCATGGAATTAAAGCGCTTTTTTCTCCTAACGGAGCAGTTGTTGATAGTCTTGATTTTCTTAAAAAAGTTAGCAAAGATGCGGTGAGAAATGGCGCAGAATATTTTTTTGATGAGAAGGTTACTTCTGCTATAAATAAAAAAGATAAAATAATTATAGAAACTGATAAGTCGGAGCATATTGCCGATCATATTGTGAATTGCGCTGGATTATATGCTGACGAGATTGCGCATAAGTTTGGTGTTGGCTTGAATTACTCCATAATTCCTTTCAAGGGAAGTTATCGGGAAGTTAAAAATTTGCGCATTAATTCTATGGTTTATCAAGTTCCGGATTTAAGATACCCTTTCTTAGGGGTGCATTTTACAAAAACCGTAGATGGGAAAGTGCTCGCAGGTCCGACTGCGCAATTGGCTTTTGGGAGAGAAGCTTATAATAATTTTAATCTTAAAGGAACTATTGAGATGGTGTGCTCTAGGAATTTTTGGAATATGGCGTCAAATAGAGAATTTCTTAAATTAGCCTATAGTAATGGAAAAACAGCCTTTTTTGATTCTGTTTTCTTAGAGGAAGCTAGAAAGATTTGCCCGTTAATAAACGAAAGAGATTTGAGTCCCTATCGTTCTGGAATTAGGGCGCAACTTGTTGATAAAAACGGAATAATGGTTGACGATATGCTTGTTGAATTTAGAGAAAATTCAACGCACGTTTTGAATGCTGTTTCCCCAGGAATGACTTGCTCTTTGGCATTTGCGAAATATGTTGTTGATAATATGGATAAGAATTAATCGCACAGCCTTTCCCTCTGCTCCAGGCTTCTTGGATCTTGCCATAAGCTGTCAAATTGGATAGATGCTCCTGTGATTGGCGTGAGTTTTATTGGCTCTTGATCTTGGCATTCAATCAAATAATCATGGCAGAAGTTGTCTTTTGTGCAAATTGCCTTTGTCCAGGCGTGAAAATTTTGATAGTTTGCTTCTTGCGAAAATATTGATAAGGATGTTAATGAAAAATTTGAAAGGTTAAAGCTAATTGTTATTAAGATTGCAAGCAGTAAGATTAGGGTTAATGCGCTCAGAGTTATCAAAGTTGGCCTTAGCATTTTATACATTATCTTTTAACATTTATTGGACACTTAAATATCCTAAAAATCCAGTTTTTTCCATTACTTTTGGATGATAGGAAAAGTTTATAAAGATTTAGGTGAAAATTGCTTTCTTGTTCTTTTATCGTCGATAAATTGACTTTTTTTGCAGAAAAGTTTATAAAGGAAAATTGCGTATTTTTAATAGAAATAGGCGAATTTTTATACGTAAAATTTGCTTAAGAATAGGGGAATAGTTTAACTTCTCTTATACTGAAGAATCGGCAAAATGGCAAATAAAAACGACTACAATGCAGACTCCATAAAAGTTTTAGAGGGGTTAGAAGGGGTAAGAAAAAGGCCCGCGATGTATATAGGGAGCACTGGAAAAGAAGGTTTGCATCATTTGGTTTACGAAGTTGTTGACAATTCTGTTGATGAGGCTTTGGCGGGATTCTGCAAGATTATAAAAGTTTCAATAAATAAAAATGGGTCTGTAACTGTGGAGGATGATGGGCGGGGAATTCCTGTGGAAATAAATCAGACATACAAAGTTCCAGCACTTCAACTAGCCCTAACTAAACTGCATGCTGGAGGAAAATTTGACAAAAAATCCTACCAAATATCTGGCGGGTTGCATGGGGTGGGAGTCAGCGTAGTTAATGCTCTTTCTAAAAAGCTTATTGTTGATATTAAAAGAGAGGGTAAGATATATGGGCAGGAATATTCAAGAGGAGATCCCAAAACAAAACTTGAGGTTGTTGGAAAATGCAATGAGGGCGAGAGCGGAACAACCGTGATTTTCTGGCCGGATGACGAGATTTTTCCAACTGCCGTTTTTGATTACAAGATTTTGGAGACAAGATTTAGGGAGATAACCTTTTTGAATGCTGGATTAAAAATAATTTTGGATGACGAGGTAAAAGAAAAAAAGGAAGAATTTTACGCAGCTGGCGGCTTGATAGAATTTGTTAAGTGGATTAACAAGAGCAAGGAAACTCTCCACAAGCCAATTTATTTCAAAAGAGAGAACGATGGCATAACCGTTGACGTCGGGCTTCAATATAATGTCGGCTATAACGAGAATTTATTCGGGTTCGTGAATACTATTAATACAGTTGAAGGGGGAACTCATGTTTCTGGTTTCAAGACTGCTTTGACGAGGGTTTTGAATGATTATTTAAAGAAAACCGGAAATGGAAAAGAAGAGGCTCTTTCTGGAGATGATGCGAGAGAAGGTTTGACAGCGATAGTCAGCATAAAAATTCCGCATCCGCAATTTGAGGGGCAGACAAAAACAAAACTTGGAAATTCTGAAGTCAAGGGACTTGTTGATTCCATTGTCACTACTGCTTTATCTGAGTTTTTTGAAGAGAATCCAGCAATCGCTAAAAAAATAGTAACAAAAGTTCTGGAATCAGCGAAGGCGAGACTTGCCGCAAAAAAAGCCCGGGATTTGGTGAGAAGAAAAAGCGCTTTCTCATTTTCAGGACTGCCGGGAAAACTTGCTGATTGCTCTGCAAAGAAGACAGAAGAGACAGAACTTTATATTGTCGAGGGCGAGAGTGCTGGAGGCAGTTCGCGTCAAGCAAGAAACAAGGAGTTTCAGGCAATTCTCCCCCTAAAAGGAAAAATTCTTAATGTTGAAAAGTCCAGCCCAAGCAAAGCTTTATCCAGCGAAGAGATTGCGAATTTAATTACCGCTATTGGAACAGGTGTTGGAGAGCAATTTGATATGTCTAAATTAAGATATAATAAGGTTGTAATGATGAGCGACGCTGATGTTGACGGCGAGCATATAAAAACTCTTTTGCTTACGTTTTTCTTTAGGTTTATGCCCCAGCTTATTGAAAATGGAAAAATTTATGGGGCTATGCCCCCGCTTTTTAGAATAAGGAAAGGGCAGGAAGATCATTATGTTTACAGCGAAGAGGAATTGAAGAAGATGACTGAGAAACTTGGATCAAACGCCACTATTACCAGATTTAAAGGCCTTGGAGAGATGAGCGTTGACCAGTTATGGGATACTACTATGAATCCAAAGTCAAGAAAAATAAAGAAGATATTTATAGAGGATGCGATTGAAGCTGATAGAATTTTCACAATGCTAATGGGCGATGATGTCCAGGCCAGGAAAGATTTCATTCATGAAAATGCAAAGGAGGCGAATCTTGATATTTAGAAAATGGTTTGCTTCAATGATACAAATTCAGAGAATTTGCATAAGGAGGCAAATTTGGATATATAAAATGAAATCAAAAAAAACAATCATCTTTTTGGGCATATCCGCATTATTAACTGGAATTTTAGTTTTTTTCTTATTTAACGGAAAGATGACTGGCAATGTTGTTAGAGATGATGGACATAGTGAGAGTTGGCTTAACGATAATTGCATGTGTTTGGAGAAAGAGAGATTGACTTGCCATTATCCTGGATTTGAATTGAAAGAGGACAAATATTGCTGGAAAGACAATACTTTTACAAATCCTCTTAAAAAATGCTCACTTTATGATTGCAATGGGGAGAATGTGAGTTTAAGATAATTTACAAAATCAAACAAACGAAAAATGTCTAGGCTAAAACACCGAAAAATGTTTTGCTAAATCCATTTTACAAAATCAAACAAACGAAAAATGTCTAAAGAAAGCAAGTTAAAAACACCGGAGTGGATACTCGAAGGGTATGCATCTGAAGCAGAATATCTAAAGAAGAAAGGAATAAAGAAGTCTAAAGCTGGAGGCAAAGTTTATAGGGTTAAAACTTGTTCAAAATGCGGAAGCGGGGACGTTAGTGTTGTTCTCGTAGGAGAAGAAGGGAAAAGAGCTGATAATTGGGAATGCCATAAATGCAAATGGCGGGGAAGAGATGTTAAAGAACTTGAGCTTTCAGAGGATGAATTTCTGAAGAGGATGGAGGAACAAGATGATATGCAAATTTTGTGATGGAGAACTGGAAAAATATTTTATTAGGAAGTTTGATTATTGGACAATTTATTTAGCTGAAAACCAATATTATTTAGGAAGAGTTTATGTAGTGTTAAATAGACATGGTCCAGAAAAAACCATCGAATTAACCAAAGGAGAATGGAATGAGTTAAAAGAAATCAGCGATAAGTTGACAATTGTTCTTGCATCTTTATATAAATATGACCTGGCTCATTATATAATATCTCAAATGAGAGACAGATATCATTTTCACATGCATTTAATTCCTAGATATGAAAATGTGAGAAATTTTTATGGTGAAGAGTTTAAAGATGAAATGTGGGGCAAACCTCCTTTTCCAACTCCAAAAAGAGAATTTAGTGAAGAAATATTAATGCAAATTAAAGGAGATATTAAGAAACACCTAAAATGACAGATAAAGAAGAAAAGGAATTTACTAAAGGTGTAATAGATACTGAAATATCTGGAGAGATGAAAAAATCTTATTTAGATTACGCTATGTCGGTTATTGTTTCCAGAGCTATTCCTTCTATTGAAGACGGCCTGAAGCCAGTTCAGAGAAGGATTCTTTACGCAATGAACCTTATTGGTGTTAAGCCAGGAACACAAACGAAGAAATCTGCGAGAATCGTAGGAGATGTTATAGGTAAGTTTCATCCACATGGTGATGTTGCTGTTTATGATGCAATGGTAAGAATGGCTCAAGATTTTTCATTAAGATATCCTCTTGTTTACGGGCAAGGAAATTTTGGAAGTATTGACGCGGATCCGCCAGCTGCAATGCGTTATACCGAGGCCAGACTTGCTCATATTTCTATGGAATTATTACAAGATATAGATAAAGATACTGTAAAATTTATTCCTAATTACGATAGTTCAACTAAAGAGCCTGAGCTTATGCCTGGCAAACTTCCAACCCTTATGCTTAATGGAGCAAGCGGAATTGCTGTTGGAATGGCGACAAATATTCCTCCGCATAATATTCTTGAAGTTTGCGATGCTCTTTTGGCTTATATTAAAAACCCAGAAATCAGCATTGATGAGCTTTGCGGAATTGTTACTGGACCAGATTTCCCAACAGGAGGGTTAGTGCAAGGTGAGATGAAGGAATTTTATAGCACTGGAAAGGGAAAATTTATTATAAGGGGAAAAACAAATGTAGAGGAGGACTCTAAAGGAAGAGAGACAGTTATAATTACAGAAATTCCTTATATGCTTAACAAAACGGATTTAATAACTCAAATTGCCGAGTTAACAACCAAAGGCACAATAAAAGATATTTCTGATTTAAGGGACGAAAGTTCTAAAGGAAAAATACGAATTGTTCTTGAATTGAAAAAAGGAGCTAATTCCAAGTTTATTCTTAACGCTCTTTATAAATATACTAGATTACAAGATTCTTTCAGCGCGAATTTTTTAGCATTAGTTGGAGGACAGCCCAGAATATTAAACATTAGAAACGTTGTTGAAGAGTATGTTAGATATAGAAAGCACATTGTAACTAATAGGACGAAGTTCGAACTTAATAAGGCAAAGGAGAGGCAGGAAATTGTTGAGGGTTTGCTTATTGCGCTGAAGAATATTGACGAGGTTATAACGGTTATTAAAAAATCAAAGACTCCCGCCGAAGCTTCAGAACATCTGATTTCTAAATTTAAATTAACTAAACGGCAAGCTCAAGCTGTTCTTGAAACCAAGCTTCAACAGCTGACTTCTTTAGAGGTCGATAAGCTAAAGAAAGAGGCAGAAGAGCTGAAGAAACTTATTGAAGAATTGCAGAAAATTTTAGGGGATGTTAAGGAAATTTTGAAGATTATTGCAAAAGAGGTCAATGAACTGAAAAATAAATATGGAGATAAGAGAAGAACGCAGGTATTGCAGAGAATTTCAGAGATTTCAGAAAAAGATTTGGTTCAGCAGAAAGAGGTTGTTGTAAGCATTACGGATAAAGGATATTGCAAGAGAATGGATGTCAAAACTTATAAGGAGCAGAAGAGGGGGGGCAAGGGAGTTATTGGAAGCAATCTTGCAACAGGAGATTTTGTAAAACAGATGATTACATGCAACACCCATGATTATTTGATGTTTTTTACGACGAGGGGCAGAGTTTTGTGGCTGAAAGCTTATGAAGTTCCTGAAGCTGAAAGATATAGCAAGGGAAAGGCGATTATTAATATGCTGAGCTTGAGCAATGAAACTGTTACTAAAGTTATATCTGTGAAGAAGTTTGACGATGCGCTGTTCATGACGACAAAGAAAGGCATTGTTAAAAAAATTGCGCTGAGCAACTTTTCAAATCCCAGAGCTTCTGGAATTAAAGCGATAAATTTGCCGAATGATGAGTCAGATGCTTTGATTGGAGTTGAGCTTGTCAAGAAGGAGCAGGAAATACTTCTTGCAACTAAGCATGGAAAAGCTATTAGATTTAATGAAGATGAAGTTCGTGAAATGGGAAGATCAAGTTATGGTGTAACTGGCATTAGGATGGATAAAGGAGATGAGGTTGTAAGCATGGAGGTTTTAGACACTGTTGCCATAATGACAATTACAAGAAATGGGTATGGGAAGAGGACAACTGTTGAAGATTATAGGAAGACTGCAAGGGCTGGGAAAGGCGTTATTAACCTTAAAATTTCTGAGAAAACAGGCGATGTTGTTAATACTGTGTCTGTGAATGATAAAGACTCTATAATAATCACAACAGCTAAAGGAATGGTTATAAGAACAAGTTTAGAAAATATAAGGGTTATGGGAAGAGCTGCTCAGGGAGTTCGTGTAGTTAAGATCCAGCAAGGAGATTATGTTACAGATATCATAAGGGTTGAGGAAGAAAATGGCGTTAATGGTGGAGAGTAAAAAGCCTTATATAGTTTTGCGTGCTATCAGTATCTCCGAAACAACAAATTAAATAAGATAGGTCAACCTATCTTATCATTCAAGATTATAATAATGCCTGCCCTTTCTACAGAACCCAATATCTCTGCAAAAAGATTATTCAGTATCTTGAACTTTTACCCATTTCTTAGCAGTATTTGATAATTCAATAAGAAATTTCTTGAATGGAACTTCATCTTTGTAGAAACAAATCCAAATTGTTTGAAGCATTTGTTCAAGCATAAATAAAAAATATCTTACTTTCATATCTTTTGATTTGCACTTTATTCTTGCTTCATCCTGAACTCTAAACTGTGTTTCTATTCTCCATCTTTTTTTGTATTGCTTTATAATATCTCCTAAAGCAATTTTCTCGACGTTGGTCGCGAAAATCCAGTCGTAATTTTTATCTGATCTTGGGTCATAAATTTGTTTTAGAAAAGTCAACTAAACGACGCTGACAAAATCCTTTAGAATTTTAGCCTGCGATATAGAAATAACACTTTGTAGCCATATAAAAAACTTTATAATCAAGCTTTATTGTAGTTAATTAGCCCGTTCCAGGGAGGAATATCCTTGAGTTCACATACTTAACAAAATTATCAAACTTTCTTATTCCAAGTATAATTAATATTATTCCAATGATTTAAGATAGAAATTCTTGATTTGAGAGCCCAAAGATACGAACAACCCCCAAAGTTATTAATATTAACCCAAATAACCTTCTTATTATCTCTTTTTTATTTTTGTGTATTATCAAGCCCTTGCAATATTTTTCTCAACTTGCGCCAGACCCTTCTTCAATTCTTCGATGGATTTTTTAAAAATTTCCCTAGACTCGAGTTGACCAAAAGATTCTATAGTTATTAAAAGCTCATTTGAAGGAAAAAGAGTAATATATTCTTTGCCCTTTTTCTTGCAGGCGTCAGCGCAGGACTCTAAAACTTCTATTTTTTCTTCGTCGTAAACCATTGTTTTTCCCGTTCCAACTAAATCAGAAGGGCATTCTTTCAATATTTCTTGAGGAGCATTTTTATCAATGCTAACTTCAAAAATATTTCTGTAAGTCATTAAGCCCGGAGAGAATTTAGAATGTTGATATCCTCTTCCAACCCGCGCAACTGCATTTAGCTCAAGCTCTTGATCTTTTGACAAAACAGTCAGGGGAATTTTGTCAAAAACAGGCTTCACGCTTCCCTTTAATTTCCCGCTATAAATCACCCCCTCTTCGCTTGTTTCAATTTTTAATTTAGCTTCAGAATCCCCCCCAATATTTTTTTCATTACGCAACGGAACTAACCCCAACCTATGGGAGATTGTTTCGTCGTATAATGGGGAGTCGTTTTTAGATATTTCAACCTCATCAATCGCAAGAACCGGGATTCTGTGTATATGCCTTCTTATGGCATTTGCCAAGCTGTCGCTTATTTCTGCAGCGAACGTAAGCGTGTTGTTTTTTTCCTTTATTATCTTCATATTTTAAAGTCTCAGAAAAGGTTTTTAAATTTATGGTCTCATGCCTCTAAACCAGATTTATAGGAACTTGGCTGCTCTAAGGCCTCCTGCCTCTTCTTCCCCCCTTTTTCTTTGGTCCGCCTCTTGGATTTCTTGTTGTGTCCAAGATATTGACAATTCTAAAGCCTTCTCTTGAAAGGCTCTTCATAATGGCATTAGCCCCGGGTCCATGCGCGGGATTTCTTGTTTTCGCCCTTATTCTAACATGCAAAGTGTTTATTCCCTCTTCTTTCATTTTTTCCGCAATTTTCTTTGCAATAAACATGGCAATTGTTGGATTTGCTTTAAGCCTCGAGTGTTTTGTTACTTGCCCGCCAGTAACTTTCGCAATAGTTCTTCCAGACATATCTGTAACATGAGCTAATGTGTTGTTAAAGGAAGTGTATATATTTACAACAGCCTCAATATTCCGCTCTTTCTTTTTTGAAAAATCTTTTTTTTCTTCATTAACAGACGATTCTTCTGTTTCTCCGGCACTATTTATTTTTTCGTCTTCACTCATTTTGCTTTCTCCTGAGAGTCAAAAAATTTGACTAATTTTTTTTCAAGCATACTTCTCAATTCTCTCAATCTTGCCCCACTTGCCATAAAACTGCTTCCTCTAATGGATGTTCCAATAATGCCTTCCTTTTCTAGAGATTTTCTTAGTTTTTTATCATGAATTAAAACATTAACAATTCCAGGACTGGTGTTTTCCAGCTCATAAAGTAAATCAACCACAAAGTCAACTTCATATTCTCCCCCACCCATCCTAACTATTAATTCGTTGTAGGGTTTTGGTTTAACTCTTTTTACATAAGTCTCAATTTTCATTCTGCTTTTCCCTCCTTGTTTTTTTCCCTTTCTTTTTAATTTCAATTTTTTCTTCCAGTTCTGTGGGAACTATATATGATGGGCTGTCGACGACTTCTCCCCCCATCAAAACCTTTTTATGAGTAATTAATTGCCTTGCACTTTTAGGAGTGTTTGCAAGTCTTTTGTCAACAAGGATAGTTTGAAGTCTCCTTTTTAGATAATCGGATTTGTCTAAAGAAAGAGCTTCCCCTATAGAATTTACATTAAACCCGATTTTTTTCAATCTGCCAAACAATGCCTGCTTGCTTTTTTCGTCAGATGAAATAAGTTTCTTTGCCCTCTCTCTTATTTCCTTTATCCTTGCTTCAGCAGCCCAGATTTCCTTTTTATTTTTTAATCCAAATTGCTTTACTATTTTCGCTTCCTCTTCTATTCTTAACTTGTCAAAAGATTTCTTAGGCTTCGAATATTTCTTGTGTTTTCTTTTCATTTTCCCTTACCTTTATACTCGGCCCTTTCAGGAGTTGCCGTCTTACTCGTTTTTTTCTTCACACCAGTTGATTTTTTCCTATTAGATCTAAAATGCCCCTTTGTTCTTTGCCCCCTAACGGGCTGTCCAGAAGCATGCCTTAGGCCTTTGTAACTTTTTATCTTTCTCAGTCTTTTTATATCAAATTCCCTTCTTAATTCAAGATCGCTTCCTACGAAGTGTTTGTTTTCTCCAGTTTCGAAATCATTTCGCCTGTTTAATAGAAATGCAGGAATACCGGCCTCTTTAACAAAAGTAGTTATCTTTTTTATCTCTTCTTCTGTTAAAAACCCGATTTTTTTCCTTTTGTCTATTCCCAATTTTTTACATATGGCATTCGACAAACTCCACGATATTCCCTTTATTTTAGTTAGTCCGGCATAAACATTCATTTTTCCCTCTATATCTTTTGACAAAATTCTGACCAGTCTTTCTTCTCTGCTTTCTTGCCTCTGTCCTTTATTTTTTATTTCTTGCTCCATTTTAGTGTACGAATAAATTATGCCTTTCTAATTCTGTTAATTCCCGAATTATCCTTTTTTCTATTGCTTTTCTCGGATCTGGAAGGTTCTGAACTCTTTTTTTTAAATCGTCCATACTTTCGAACAATTTCTCCTTTCTTTGTTTGATTATCTCTTGCATATGCTTTTTACCCATGCCTGGGAGAAGTTCTATTTGATGTATCCTCTTATTTATAGCATCCGCTTTATTAAAGAATTCAACAAATTTCGCTTCATTTTCCGAAATCATTTTCGCTATAAATTCTTCAAGCTGTGCTTTTGCCGATTCAGTAATTTTCTCCTTATCCAATCTTCCCAGAATATAATAAATTTCAGGTCTTTTGCCATCGCCAATATAAACTTCCTGGCCAATCTTTAAAGAAATTCCCCTCCTCGGAACCAACTCTAGAAGTGTCAATTTATTTTTTCCTATAGCCTGGGCTATAGGCATCATTTTTCTTTCTAAAGGATATCCATTCGGCAGGTATTCTAAGATTATTGCATATTCTTCTTTTTCCATTTTCTATCCTTTCCATTTTTCCAATTTTATTTTGCGCGAAAACATTTTATTTAAACTCTTTAATTATATTTATTATATTTTTTATCTCTTCCTCACTTAAATTAGTTCCAGTAGAAACTTTCGCTAAATCTCCGTTATTTTCTGGTAGAGTGTCGATTATCTTGCTTATTATTCCCCCATCCAAATTAACCAACCCAAGTTTCTCAAGCCTTTCCCTAATCTCTTTTGCGTCCTTTAAGTCTAATTTTGTGAATTTTTTTGTGAATGATTTTAGGTTTGTTTTTTCATTTAATTCTGCATATTCTGTTGCTTCAACTAAGCTTAGTGGCTTTTGATTTTTTATCATCTTTTATCCATTATTTTTCTAAGGTGAATGGGGTTCATTAAAAACTTTTTTTCCTTTGCCTGAT
>JACOYJ010000033.1 GCA_016181885.1 Candidatus Pacearchaeota archaeon
TATTGATAAAACAGAAGAATTTCTTCGGACTACGGACAAGAAATTCTTCAAGAATTAAGAGGCTAAAGCCTCCAAATTTTTAATTGAGATGTAGCTCCTTATAATTAGCTCACTTTGTTTGTAGATAGATATGCTCTGAACCAAGCTACGCTAAGGTCCTCCGCTAATAAAATAGGATTAATTGGATAAGAATTTCTTTAAGCAAGGTTAATATTGATGAGCTAAACCAAGCGCATACGGATTAATATAAAATAGAATTAATGGGCACATATTTTTGTGCGGGATTTGAATGAACAAGTTGAGATGAATGAGCTGAACAAATCTAATTAAAGTTAATGTAAAAACAGAATTAATTGAAAATATCTTTTATGTTTGGGTTAATATAAACAAGCTAATCAAAGCGAATATAAGATAATATGGAATTAACAGGAAAACTATTTTTTATGCTCGGGGTTGATGCGTTAAGTTAACAAAGGTTACTTGAGATATAACTAATTTTCTTCGCAGAATCCTGCTTTGACATACTGCGAACCTGTTCCCGGAACGAACAAATCCATAAAGTCAACAATTATTAATTTTGCCCAGCCAATGTAAGGAATTAATTTGAATGCCGCTTTTCCAACGATTTGGTTTTCTTTTATTTCCTCCTCGAAGTATTGTATTCTGCCGACGTTGTCGCCCATTGTCGAGAAAACTCTCTTTCCAGCCGAGTCGGTTTTTATGTCAACCACCCTATGAATTATATCTTTTCCCTGGCTTTTGAAGATGATTACATCGCCTATTTTTATGTCTTCGGGGTTTATGCCGACTATGAACAATATATCGCCCTTATTGAACCCTTTTTTAAAAATGAATTCTTTAAAGTTTTTTTCCGCAATGTCTTTATCAGCATAGATTGAGTCGTGTTTTTCCCACCATTTATCAAAGCTTCCAAGCATATTCCCATTATGATACATTGAGCATGATTCGACTATTGCTAAAGGCAGAGAAGTTCCTGTGGCTAAATTTAATACTGGAAAGAAAATAAGCTTTATTACTATAAATATGAACAATATTGAGAAAATCCAGCCTTTGAACGAGTCGTCTTTCCAGACAATAAACCAGAATTTCTGCCAGTATCTTTTTAGTTCGCTTAGAAAAGAATTTTCTTTTTCCATTAATTGATGAAGAGAAATGCGTTTTTAAAATGTTTGAATTAGCTAAAAAAAGGCTTTTTATCTTCTGACATTGGCTGAGGAATATCGGCATATTTTGTTAATTGCGCTTCAACCGAAATAAAATATCCTGGATCGTTGCTGTTGGTTTTTATATGGTAAGTGACGTCGCCATGTCTTGCGAGTTGCGTTTTAGTATTTTTAATTTCTGCTTTTAGTTTTGGAGTTTCTACAATGGCTTTTTCATAATTTTCTTTTGCACTTTCCATAGTTAATCCATGATTTATTAGTTAATAAAGTTTTTTAATGTCAAATGCACAAGTTATATCATGCCCTCATAGTTCAGCCAGGATAGAATACGACCTTGCGGAGGTTGTGACCGAGGTTCAAATCCTCGTGGGGGCATTAATCCTTAGGATTAAGTAATCGTGGGGACGTAAAATTTATCTTTGATAAAATAAGATTTAAATACTTCTTTTAATATATTATTAAGGGTGACAAGGTGAGTTTTGATTTTGTTGTTTTGGGCGCTACTGGAATGCAAGGGCAGAATTGCTACGAGAGATCTTTTAGAAAGCGGTTATTCTGTTCTTTTATGTGGAAGAGATAAGTCTAAAGTAATGCATCTTTTAAGGAGACATAAAAAGACAGCATTTAAATATGTCGAAGCCGCGAAAATTCATACTATTGAAAAAGCCATAAAACTATCAAAGTCAAGCATAGTTCTTAATTGCATGGAGGGTGATTGGAATTATGGAGTCTTTAAATCGTGTGCAAAACTTGGAGTAAATTGTATTGACTTGGGCTCAGAAATTCCGGTAACGAAAAAGCAGTTTACATTAGATAAGGAAATGAAAAAGAAGAATATTGTGGGAATTACTGGAATCGGGTCTGTACCGGGAATAGGCAATATAATGTTAAGATATGCTTCTGAAAAGTTTGATAGAATAAACGAAATTCATGTTGGATTTGCTTGGGATTCGAACATAAAGGAATTTGTAGTTCCTTTTTCTATTGAAAGCATCATAGAGGAATTTACAAGTCCGGCGCCAATAGTTAAAAATAAGCGCTTCGAATTTAAGATACCTATAAAAAGCATAACCAAAGAATATCACAGAACAATTGGAAAAGAGAGTGAGATGTATGTAAGACATCCGGAACAGTATACTTTCCTTCATTATTTCAAGAATAAAGGATTAAAAAACATTAAATTTTACGCGGGTTTTCCTGAGCATTCATTTAGGATGATTGTAGACCTGGTAAAACTCGGCTTTGCAGATAAACACGAAGTAGATTATTTTGGCGCAAAAATAAAACCCATAAATTTTTTAACTCAAATGCTAAAAAGATTAAAAACTCCGAAAGGATATAAGGAAAAAGAAAATCTCTGGGTAAGGATATATGGGAGGAAGAATGGAAAGAAGAAGTTTGTCCTTATGGAAAGCATCGTTCCAACATTGTCAGACTGGGAGAGCGCTGGTTGCAATATAGATACGGGCATGCCTGCAAGCATTCTGGCGCAATTAGTGAAAAAAGGGAATATCCTTAAAAAAGGATCCTTTTCTCCAGAAGTAGGTGTCCCGCCGGAAATGTTCTTTAAAGAGCTAGGTAAAAGAGGCATAAAAGTGCTTGAAAATTCAAAAAGGATTAACTAATAATTATGGCATTTATTTTTATCTCATCATCACATTTATAAATCTCTTTAGACTTTTTGATTTATGGCAGCGACACCCCCAGGTCCCCAGAAAATGAAGCTGGACTGCAATGTGGACAGAAAAATTTATGATGAGTTTGCCAAGACTTGCAGCCGAAAAGGTTTTGCACAGCAAGTAGTTCTTGAGAAATTAATGAAACGCTTCACAGAAACAGGTCAAATTTAATTATATTCATTTTAGAAATATTGTAATTTCATAATTTTTTAGTTTACTAAGATTATCTGTATCTTCTTTTGTGAAAACTTTGTCCGTGGCTTCCCCTTCGGTTAGTTTCTCCATTATTTCTTCCTGAAAATATTCTGTCCCTATCTATTTCCTCTAAATCTGCTGTCCCTGTTTCTGCCAAATCTATTGCCTTCGGTTATTTCTCCAGACCTGTGATCTCTTGGATGGCTTCCACTTCTAAAAGGCCTTCTTGAGTTTGAAAATCTTCTTTGACCGTAGCTCTGTCTTCCAAAATTATCTTTTGACCTCATTTCTACAAATACTTGCTGGAATTCCGGCAATGCAACATTCTTGATTCCAAGAGAATCATCTTCTTTTACCCTTCTGAAATTTTCATAATCCCTTTCTGAGATGATTGTGATTGCTTTTCCGTCTTTTCCAGCTCTAGCGGTCCTGCCGATTCTGTGAATGTATTCAGTGCTTGTTTTTGGCGATTCGTAATTGTATACATGAGAAACTCCCTTTATATCCAAACCTCTTGCAGCAACGTCTGTGCAGACAAGGATAAATTTGTGGCTTTTATGAAAATGCTCTAATATTCTATTTCTTTTTGACTGGTTTAAATCTCCATGAAGCGCCATTGCGTCAAAGCCCTGCTGCTTTAAGTTGCGGGCGATTAAATCACAGTTTCTTTTTGTGTTGCAAAATATCATAACTAGTTTAGAGCTTTCATCTTTTAGTAAATGGACCAGAAGGGAAAATTTTTGGTTAGAAGGGACATCATAAAATACCTGTTCTAGTTTTGAAGGGTCTACTCTATTATCAACAGACACTTCTTTTGGATTTTCCATGTATTTTTTCGAAATCTTTATTATTTCTTCTGAGATTGTTGCTGAAAATAATAAAGTTTGCCTTTTTGTAGGGCAATAACTAACAATGGTTGTAACATCGTGAATAAAACCCATGTCAAGCATCCTGTCCGCTTCGTCTAAAACGAGAATTTTAATTTTTGATAGATTTATTGTTCTTCTTTTTATATGATCTAGAACTCTGCCTGGAGTTCCGACAACTACCTCCGCTCTTCTTAGTTCATTTATTTGATTGCTTATTGAAACTCCGCCATAAACTGTAACGATTTTTAGTTGAGAATATTTTGAGAAAATTGATATAGATTTTGCAACTTGTTCTGCTAGTTCTCTTGTCGGAGTTAGTATTAAAGACTGCAATCCCCATCCCGGCTTTATTTTTTCTATTATTGGCGCCCCAAATGCAAGAGTTTTTCCAGAACCAGTCGCACTTCCGCCTATTACGTCGTGTCCAGAAAGCGCAATAGGTATTACTTTTTCCTGGATTTCACTTGGTTCATCGAAATTTATTTCTTTTAGAACCCTAAGTAAGTTTGGATTCAGCCCCAGTTTCTCGAAGTTTTTCATATTATTACTAATTTTATATGCCTTTTAAATCTATTAATTCATTATCAAAACTTAATAATTTAGAGGTGTTCACTGATTTAAAGTAGTTATTTTTGTTTAGTTAATATTTTAAAGAATATATTCTTAATTCTTTTTATGGGAGCAATAACCGATTTTCTCTTTCCAAAAGAAAAGATATTCTTTAGAATGTTGAATGATGCAGCAGAAAATTCTATGCATGGCGTTGAAATATTCTCTGAATTTGTTAATAACTTTTCAAAACTTGGCAAAAATAAAAAAAAAGAATACCTTAACAAAATGGAAGAAATAGAGGGCAGGGGGGACAAAATTATCCACACCATAAATGAAAGATTAAATAAAGCATTTATAACCCCAATTGATAAAGAAGACATACATCAGCTATCTATAATTTTGGATGATATCATAGATTTAGTTTACGGTGCAACAAAGCAAATTGTTTTATATGATTTAGAGAGAATTGATAAGCACGTTCTAGAATTAACCAAGATTATGGTAGAAGGAGTTAAGGAAGTGGCGGTTCTTATTAATAGTCTTAGTAAAACAGAATTTGCCAAGGATAATTCTGTGAAGATACACTGGCTTGAAAACGAAGCAGATGCGATTTATCGAAAGGCAATGGTTGAACTTTATAACGGCAAAAGGAAGCCAATAGAATTAATCAAATTAAAAGATGTTTATTTCAACCTGGAATTAGTCACTGATAAAATCGAGGATGTCTCCGACGTTATACAAAACGTCATAATAAAACATGCTTGAATTAGTTCTTGTGATCATAATAATCGCCTTAGCTCTTATTTTTGATTTTGGAAATGGCTTTAACGACGCTGCAAACTCGATCTCAACAGTTGTTGCGACTCGCGTATTGTCTTTGAGGAATGCGGTTATTCTTGCAGCATTCAGCAATTTTATTGCCGCATTTATATTTGGAGTTGCTGTTGCTACAACAATAGGAAAGGGGATAATAGATTCCTCGGTTGTTACGCTATGGATTATCTTTTCTGGATTAATTGGAGCAATAGTCTGGGTATATTTGACAACTTTTTTAGGTTTGCCTATTTCTGCCAGCCATTCTCTTATAGGAGGTTATATCGGCTCTGCCCTAGCAGCAGTGGGAATTTCAGCAGTTATGTGGGGAGGAGTTCTAAAAATTGTTTTGTTTATTTTTCTGGCTCCGATAGTGGGGTTCGCAACAGCATTTGTTTTATTTATTTTAGTTCTCTTTTTTGTCCATAAAACTCATCCGTCGAAAGTCAATAATTATTTTAAAAAACTCCAATTAATTTCTGTTTTTGCATATAGCCTAAGCCACGGAACTAATGATGCACAAAAAACAATGGGGATAATTGCCATAACTTTGTTTACTGCAGGCTTATTGGGAGCAACGTTTCACGTACCTTTCTGGGTTGTTATTGTTTCTCATTTAACAATTGCTTTGGGTACTTTAGCAGGAGGCAAGAAAGTTGTTAAAACCATTGGCTTGAAGATAACAAAGTTAAACCCAATTTATGGTTTTTGTGCTGAGACAGCTGGAGCTGGGACTATAATAATCAGTTCTATTATGGGGGTTCCTGTCAGCACAACCCATGTAATTTCTGGCTCGATAATTGGGGTCGGAGCTACAAGAAGAGTATCAGCAATAAGGTGGCGTATTGCAAGAAAGATGCTGCTGGCTTGGTTATTCACAATTCCAACATCTGCGTTAATCGGGGCAATAACTTACCTTATTATATCTGTTTTTATATGATTCCTATTGTAAAGTCGATATTGACTATTGGCGTATTTCCTAAAACTTAAATACGTCTTTTTCTTTTTATATGTATGATTAAACTAAGGAAAGAGTTGAAAATCCTTAACAAATTTAAAACTCCTGCGAAAATCCAGAATTTTCTAAATGGCCTAAAAATAAATTTTGAAGAGCATGGAGATACTTGCATGTCTCCAAAAATGGTTTTGAAGAAGGGAAAATGCCATTGCATGGAGGGCGCGATTCTTTCAGCTTTGGCATTGAGAATTCAAGGATATAAGCCTTTAGTTGTTGATTTGACTTCAAATAAAAGAGATTTTGACCATGTTGTCGCTGTTTTTAGGAAAAGAGGAAAGTGGGGCGCATTATCCAAAACAAACCATGCTGTTTTAAGGTACAGGGAGCCGATATATAATTCTATACGCGAATTAGTTATGAGTTACTTCCATGAATATTTTGATGACAAGGGAAGAAAAAACCTGCGCAGCTATTCTATGCCTGTTGATTTATCTAGATTTGATGAAATGGGGTGGATGACGACTGACGATGAGGTTTGGTATATTCCGGAATATTTGGCTAAGGTCAGGCATTTTCCTCTGCTGAATAAAAAACAAATAAATTCCTTAAGGAAAGCCGATAAAATTGAAATTGAGGCTGGAAAAGTTGTTGAATGGAAAAGCAAGAAAGCGAAAAAGAATCTTTAGAAAAATTTATAACTCTCATAGTTGATGCTTCTTGATGAAGTCTTGGAACGTTTCAGTCAACGAACCCATTAATATAGAAGGGAAAGTTGTTCAGATTGTCTTTTTTGAAAATGAGCACGGCCATAAATTTGCTGCTGTAAGCATAGAAAGAGAAAAAGGCAAAATTGATGATGTGGAAATGCCCGTAACCCCCCTGCATCACGAAAACGATATTAATTTTGAAGACATGAACCCTAAAAATTTAATGCATAAAAGAGTTTCTTATACCAGGGAAGTAATTGTGGATGAAGCAGACAAGATAAAAGTCTATTATAGGCTGGGAGTTTTGGAAGATGGCGGATCTTTATATGCGCAAGTTGTTAAATTTATTAAGCAGGGAAAAGGATAAAAAGCCAGATCTCTATTTAATTTTATGAATAAAAAGATTTCAATAGCGCTTGGAGCAGGGTTTGTTTTAGGATATATTCTAAATCCAGGCAGGGTAAATATTCGGGAATGTTATCTTCCAAAGGAGAAAGTTAACTGCTGTTCAGATTCGCGCAGACATATGGATAAATGCCGGGACAGCTGCAATTCACGACATGATGGTATGAGTTCTTTTACCTTAGATTCAAAATGCGTTAATGACAGCGTCGGTGCAGATAGTTTATCTAATTATTTACCAAAAGATCCTGCAAAAGAGATTTGTTTGCCTGGCGATAAGACTTGTTTTTAATCACCGAAATGTTTTTAAATGTATATTTCGTGTGTATACTAAGGTGTATACATTGAACCTTTTTTCAACCCTACTGGCTGCGTGAATAACGCGGCCGTATAATCGACGGAAAATAAATAGAACAAACGGAAAACAAACAAAATGACAAAAGAATTAAATTTTATGTTGACTTTCATAAGAGGCATAGAAAGAAAGTCGCTTGAGAGATTAAAACCTGCAGGTTTTAATGCGATTTTAATCGGAGGCAATTTAAAAAATTGCCCAACAGCAAATGAAGGGGAAAATAAAAAAAAAACCGCGAGGTTGTTTTTAAATGACTGACATTTTTGACAACCAGATTTTATGCAAAAACTGCAGGAAAGAAATGCAGAACGCTAAAGTCTCTAAAAATGGTTTTCTTTTAAGGGCTAAAATATGCCAAAGGTGCGGTGATAAAGTTATACACCCTATTGATGAGCAGGAATACAATAAGTTTATAGGCTTAAAAAAACGGGAGTTTAGGGTTAAAATGAGGCTTGTTGGAAACAGCTACGCTGTCTCAATTCCTAGAGAGATAGTTAATTTTATTCATGAACAGGAAAAAATGATGGACGATATGGTTAGACTGTGTTTTGAAGAGGCTGGGAAATTATCTCTGAATTTTCAAGAACCAGTTAAAAGAAAAGAATTTGCTCATGCTTTAACGAACAAGGAAAAAATGATAAATGAATTAAAAGCGCAAAAGGTTAGGCGTTTTGAGGAGGAGAAGCAAGATGAATAATTCAGGTTTTTCTAATTCAAGAGAACTAAAATATGCTGAAAAAGATTGTGAGAGGGGGGAAAGTTATACATCCCCCGTTGAAAGACCAAAATTTTACATAACTGATGTTGCAACAACAAAAGACATTGAACGATGCGTTATGCCTGGCTGCGGCGCCGAGACCGGATATTTAATTACAACTCCTATTCAGCAGAGAATGGGTTATGTCGAGGGAGCCGGACAATTATGCGCTCCGTGTTATGAATCTACTTTTGGAGGAAGAAAGAGATAAGATGAAACAAATTTATAAACCTAAAAAATTGAAGAAAGGAGAAAAAATAAAAATTAATGATGAGAGTTATTTAGTTGAAGATTTTAATGAAGAAGATAATGTTAATGATGAAGGAGGAAGCAAGACAAGAGAGGTAATTTTATCCAATAAAGGAAAGGGAGTTAAGAGAGTGTTAAAAGAAAAATATATAGTTAATGTTGACAAGAAAAGCAAATCTATAAAGTTGTCTAAAACATCTGAAAAAGGCGAAGAGTTTAAAGATGGTTTTAGCTACGAGAAGAGCTCTTCTGTTGTTAGTTATGCTGAAGAATATGGTGAAGACGATCTTGCCAATGATTCTGAAAGCGAAATAAATTTGGATTATGATGATTAAATGGCAAATAAAGTAAGATTGAAAGTTGTTGAAGCGCTGGCCGATGATGCTTATAAAGGAATTGCGAGAATTGATACAGAAACTATGAGAGAATTGGGAATTAAAAGAGGAGATGTTATCTTAATTAAAGGAAGCAGAGAAACTGTTGCGATTGCTGACAGGGCTTATCCTGCAGATGTTGGCGAGGGCATAATAAGGATGGACGGTATTTTAAGAAGGAATGCCAAAGTCGGCATCGGCGATCCTGTTGAGATTATAAAAGCTGAGATTAAAGAAGCTAAGAAAATAATTATTGCTCCGGCGCAGAAAGGAGTAATGGTTCAGGCAGATCAAGGCGCTCTTAGGAGAGGACTTTTGGGAAGAGCTTTAATTAAGGGCGATGTTATTGTCTTGGGCGGAGTTCAACGAAGAAGAGACCTGTTCTCTGAAATGGGAATGGACGACGAAATGGGAAATATATTCGGCGAGATGTTTAACAATATGGGATTTGGAAATTTAGGCGGAGGATTAACCCAAATAAAATTTTTAGTTGTCAGCACCTCTCCAAATCAGCCAGTTTATGTTTCTGAAAATACTGAGGTTTCTTTGAGCCCCAAAGCTGTCGAACTTTCTGAGGAAAAAATTCCAGAAATAACTTATGAGGATATTGGGGGATTAGAAGAAGAAGTCAAGAAAATAAGGGAAATGGTTGAAATTCCTATGAAGCATCCGGAAATTTTTGAGAAACTTGGTATCGAACCTCCGAAAGGAGTTTTGCTTCATGGGCCTCCCGGAACTGGAAAAACTTTGCTTGCCAAGGCTGTTGCTAATGAAACCGAAGCTAATTTTATACTACTTAACGGACCGGAAATTATGAGCAAGTTTTATGGAGAGAGCGAAAAAAGAATAAGAGAAATTTTTGATGAGGCTGAAAAAACCGCGCCTGCAATTATCTTCATTGACGAGATTGATGCGATTGCCCCAAAAAGAGAGGATGTTCAAGGAGAGGTTGAGAGGAGAGTTGTTTCACAGATTTTGACGATGATGGATGGTTTGAAATCTAGAGGAAATGTTATAGTTATTGGAGCCACGAATAGGGTTAATGCTATTGATCAGGCTTTGAGAAGGCCTGGAAGATTTGACAGGGAAATAGAAGTTGGAGTGCCTGACAAAAAAGGAAGAAGAACTATTTTGGGAATTCATACTAGGGGAATGCCTTTGACTAAAAACGTGAATCTCGACGAGCTTGCGGGAGTAACGCATGGTTTTGTCGGGGCTGATTTGGAGTCTTTAACTAAAGAAGCTGCGATGATTGTCTTGAGGAAATTTTTACCTAAGATGAAATTAGATGCCGATGAGACTATTCCGCAAGACATCTTGGAGAAATTAATAATTAACCAAGAAGATTTTACCGATGCTTTGAAAGTTGTAAGGCCCAGCGCAATGAGGGAGGTTTTAGTTGAAACGCCAAATGTCGGCTGGAGTGATGTTGGGGGTTTAGATAATGTAAGGCAGGAATTGCAGGAAGCTGTTGAGTGGCCTTTGAAATATCCCGAGAGTTTTGACAGGCTTGGAATAAGGCCTTCTAGAGGAATTTTGCTTTATGGACCTCCGGGAACTGGAAAAACGCTTTTGGCTAAGGCTGTTGCAAAAGAGTCAGAAGCAAATTTCATTCAGGTAAAAGGTCCCGAATTGCTCAGCATGTGGGTCGGAAAGTCATTGCCTTATAATGAGGAGTTAATTGTCAAGGATAATGGAATAGTAAAAAGAATGAAAATAGGTGAAATTGTAGAGAATAAATTAGATGTCCAGGTTTTGGCATTTGATAAGGATAAGAGAATAAGATTTACAAAAATTGGAGATTATATCAAACATAAGCTAGATAGTAAATTAATGGAGGTAACTACCAGAACAGGCAGAAAAATAAAAGTTACTGACTATCATTCTCTATTTTCATTTGTTAATGGACAATTAGCTGATGTGCCAACTAGCCAGTTAATTCCAAATGAAAGTTATATAGCCATCCCTAAAAATTTAAGTTTGCCTAGAGAAGAAATAAAAGAAATAAATTTGTATCACTATTTTAAAGATGATGGTGAGATATTTGTAACTAATGTAAAAGGATATCTAGAGAGAGCCAAAAAACTCTTGGGCTTAGACAAAACTGCAACTATTTTGAATGTGTCTAAAAAATATTTGGCCGATATAGTTTCTAAAAATCTTCCAGTGGAAATCACAGAGTTTAATGCTCTTATTAGAGAATCAAAGCTTGCCTTGGATTTTGAGGAAGTAGGGCTTAAATTAAAGGGCAGTGCTCATTCTTATAAATCAATATTCAAATTAACCCCTGATTTTTGGAGGGTGGTTGGCTTGTGGATCGCAGAAGGGGACTTTAATAGCGATACAGTTAGAATACATAATATTAACGCTGAAATTAGGGAGGATCTGAGGGCTGTTTGCAAGGAATATGGATTTAAATTATCTGAGATGAAAAGCTGCGCAACTATCAATTCTTACTTCTTGCAAAAAGTATTTAAAAAAATATTTGGCCTTTTTTCAGGATCTAGAAATAAGAGTTTACCAACTTTGTCCTTTATTTTGGATAAAGAGAGCAAAGCTAATTTGCTTAGGGGATATTTTAGCGGAGATGGCTCAATTCATCAAGTTGAACGTGGCAAATATGCCATTGAGGCATCTAGTGTAAGTAAGAGACTGGCTAATGATCTTCTTTATATGCTTTTAGATTTTGGAATCGTCGCCAGTTGTTATACTAAAAAAAATAAATTTGGAGAGGTCTATAGAATAAATATACTTGGTGTAAAAAATTTCGAAAGATTTAGTGAAGTTGGTTTTATTGATAAAAGGAGAAATGAAATGATTATGGCTTATGTTAAATCAAGAAAATGGGCTAGATCAGACTTAATTCCTTTATCAGGGAAATTATACGAGTTGGCTTCGTCTCAAAATAGCGTTTATAACACTAATACTTCTATAGGTAAAGAAGCTTTGAAGAGTATGCTTGTATTAGTGGACAAAGATAAAATAAAATACAAAGAATATTGGGACTTGGTAGAAGGAGATATTTATTTTGACCTAGTTAAAGAAATCAAAGTCATTGACAATGAAGATTATGTTTATGATATACATGTCCCAGGAGAACAGAATTTTGTCGGTGGTTTTGGAGGCGTTATTGCGCACAACAGCGAGGAAGGAATGAGAAAAGTTTTTGAAAGGGCCAGGCAAGTTGCTCCTTGCATAGTTTTCTTCGATGAGCTTGATGCTCTTGCAGGAAAGCGCGGAGTTGAGACTGGAACAAGGGTTACTGAAAGAGTTTTGAATCAAATGCTTGCTGAAATGGACGGATTGGAGGATTTGAAGAGCGTTTTAGTTATAGGGGCTACTAACAGACCAGATATGCTTGACCCGGGTTTGTTAAGACCTGGAAGATTTGATAAAATACTTCTTGTCAGCGCTCCAACAGAGGATGGAAGAAAGAAGATACTTGAAATTCATACCAGAAAGATGCCTATTGGAAATGGAAAAAAATTATTCACCGATAAAGAGAGGGAAAAGTTTTGGGATGAGTTTGCGAAGAAGACTGAAGGATATACTGGGGCAGATATCGAAGCTCTTGTCAGAGAAGCGGCTATGCTTGCATTGAGGGAAAGCAAGGATGCTTCCCAGGTTAAAAAAGAAAATTTTGACGAGGCTTTGGGAAAGATAAAACCTTCTGTGACAAAAGCAACAATAGATGTTTATAAGAAAGTTGAGGACAGCTTCTTGAAATCAGCCAAGGCTGCTGTGCCGATGGAAAATAGCTATTTTGGATGATTGCCATTTATAATATATATCTTTAAAAAGCAGTTCATCAATGTTTTTTTATGTCACATATAGATCATGACTTAATTTCAGTTCCTAATGCAAGAAATTTTTTTAGAGAGTTTGGGGGAATGCTTTGGTTTAGTGATGCTTTAAGAAAAACAAGAACCGAGCCAGAAACATGGGATTTAATTAGAAGGTATGGGCTTGCAAGTAATGATAAGGATGCTAGGGGGGTTGCTGACGTAATGTGTGAAAAATTTATTCCTCTTGAAGGTCTTGATTTTTTAGGGGGATTGACCACTTGGGATTATTTTAAATTAGGAGAAATAATTGGAAGCCATGGGGAACGAAGGTATCATTTACAGCCAATTGGAATAGGTTCTTGTTAAGTTGAATAATATTAAGTCGTCACTTTTACTTCATCTTCAGAAACTAGAATTGTGTTTTCTGCCTGGCTGACTTTGCTTTCTTGTGTTTCAACTAATTGTGCATAGTGATGTAGATTTCCATTGTCTTCTAGTTGTTTTAATCCGAATAATGCTTTAGTTCCTAGTTTTTTTACAACCCATCTCGAGCAGAATGGCAAGGTTTGATATTCTTTAGCAATAAATTCTAAAACTTCTCTGGCAATAGGTGAACGGACATTTTTTTTTTCTCTAAGCTGATAAATTCCAGATGGTTTTCCATCATGAACTCTTCCCGAGCCTGTTGTTGCAAAAGGCTCTATTGCATAAAGGCCTTTCTGAATTTTTACATCCTTGCCATCATCAAAATTGGGGATAGTTATTCCAGCGTGCAAATTATATTCTTCCATTGAGTGTCCTGAGAGATTTATTATTGGGGAAAAGCCATGAGATTCGATTTCTTTTTTAATTAAATCACCTATCTGGCTTAGATTAACTCCTTCTTTGAAGTTTTCTTGCGCTTTTGCCAGCGCTTTTTCTGCAACATCAATTAATTTTTGATTTTCTTTGCTATTTTCGAGGTCAAATGAAAGAGAAGTGTCTGCAACCCAGCCATCAATATGAACTCCGAAATCAACTTTAAGCAAGCCATGAGCTAGAGTTGTATCATCATGGCTAGGAGTATAGTGCGCTGCAATGTTGTTTATTGAAAGATTGCATGCAGCAAGGGGGTTTTTGGTTTTACTATTGTCCTCGCATAAGCTTTTACTTGCTTAGCTATTTCTCCCGCTTGAAGGATTTTGGAGGTGTTCATGATTTACCAAGAAAAAGTGCATTTATAATAATTACGTTCGCTTCGTTCACAAATTGATGTTGTTTCGAACCAAGCTACGCTAAGGTTCTCCGCATGAAAACTGAATTAATGTGGAAGAAATTTTTTATGAAGGTTGAATAAAATAACCTAATCAAACCATATCCAAGTTATCAAAAGTTAATTTTAGTTTCTTTCCCTTAATCTCTTGTTTTTTATTGCAATCATCTTTAAAAACTATTTTTTTGATTATACTTTATGGTTAAAAGGGCAAAGATAACTGTTGGGGGGGACTTAAAGGCGCGTATACTGCAGGAGTTGACGCAACTTTATGTAGAGAGTTAGGTTCTGATTATTTTGATAATGTTTATGCTTTTGTATTCGTTGCCATAATTGTTTATGTCGCTCTTGGAAGGATTAAGTCTTTGGAGGAGAGTCATATAATTCGTGCTGTTGCAGGTTTTCTCGCGGGCATTCTAACTCTTACTTCTTTTATAGCTATTCAAACCGTTAAGACTATGCTTCCTTGGTTCGTCTTGCTTTTTATAATCATCATATTTGCTCTTATCGCATACCAGCTTTTTGGTATTAGTGAGGATACTATTACTAAAGTTATTACTAGTAGTGATCATGGTTCTGTTTTTCATAACTGGCTTTTGACTATAATAATAATCATAGCTTTGGGCAGTCTTTATAGTGTTGTTAGTAGCCAGACCTCTGATATTTCTGGTGTTAATGTTCAGCAGGATATTATTTCTGCTCCTCAGCAGGAAGGTTTTTTCACGGCTTTGATATCTCCTGAGATTATTGGTGTTGTCGCCATTCTTCTTACTGGTTTGTTTGCAACTTTTTATATTACGAGTCAGGAATAGCTTTAATGCTAGTGGTTGGCCGATGTTTAGCTAACACTTAAATAGTTATTATTATTGACTGTTGTTCAAAAGGTGATATTTTAATGGATATCGTTGAGCACAAGCATGTTAGTGATGTTCGGGATCCAGATTCTGAATCCGTTGGCAAGCTTGCTGTTAATTATAAGGATGTTCTTGACTTAAAATATTTGTACACGCTTATGCACGAATGGCTTGTCGAGGAGGGTTATGCTCCTCGTGATGATTCTAAGTTTAAAGAAATTTTTTATTATCAGAAAGAGGATGCTAATGCAGGAAATTTTTATCATTGGCGTTGGCGTTTGGAGAAGGATCCTCCAGAGACTAAGTTGTGGAAGTACGAGTTGGAGATCGACACCATGGTTTTGTCTACTAAAGATGTTGAGCTTGCTGTTAAGGGCAAAAAGGTTAAGGCTCAAAAGGGGGAGATTGAGGTTTCTATTACCGGTTTTCTTATTCCTGACCCTAATGGCAGATTTTCTAGGGGGATTCTTAAAAAGTTTCGTAGGTTTATCCTCAAAAATTTTCTTCGAAAACATAGGGATCATTACAAGAGCACTTTGGAGAGCGAGATGAAAAGGTTTCAGGAGGCTATTAAGAGTTATCTTAAATTGGAGACTTATCTTCCTGAGAGGGAAACTGCTGATTTTTGGAGGCAGGCTCCATGACTGATATTGATACTCAAATTTTTAGGATTCATTATAATGGGATTATGGACGTGAAAAAGCTTTTTGATGCTATTCAGTCGTGGTTTTCTAGGGAGAATTATTCTACTTTGGAG
>JACOYJ010000034.1 GCA_016181885.1 Candidatus Pacearchaeota archaeon
AAAGTTGGATTAATTGGTTCAATGAGAAGAGAAAGAATCTTGGAATTAAAGCTTATCCTGCAGACCTGTATGTTAAGTATTAAGGTTTACTTAACACAAAAGCATCCATATCCTGGAGTATTGATATATCTGCCTTTTTTATCTTTCCCATAAAAACTTATAGACGGAGCATCCAATCTCTTTAATTTTAACGATGGATCTATTTTACTCAACAAGAATGTCCAGATATTAAAAATATCCCCGCTATCGAGTATAATAGAATCATCCCACACACCAGGAAATCCAATTTTTGAGATACAATATCCAAGCTCTTTCAGTTTTTCAGCTAATGCCGGATTGAGATGGCTATCTTCATTATTGCTGCAAATGCTTCCAATATCAATCCCAAGAGTTTCTTCTGCCTTAAAATGAGCTTCTCTTACTTTATTTATGGGTTTATTAGACAATACATGATAATAATCGCATCTCCCATGCCCGTCATCAGACCAATCTCCAACCGGAAATTCTATTAGATAACTCTCTTTTCCGTTGACCTTAACTTTTACGTCCAAACTTTTTGTCATTTTAGTTTTGGGTTTTTTGTATTTATTAATCAGCTAAAAAACAATACTGCCCTGCCATTACTTCCTCTCCGCAGGCATAACTTGTCTCGCTAATAAATATTGCATTTGCGTCTTTTGGTTTTTCTAATCCTTTAATTGTCCATTTTATATTTATTTTGTTGATGATAACAGGCCTGGCATTTAATATTTTAACTCTTTCACTGACATCTTCTCCAGTATCTTCTCTAAAATATTTTCTTATTTTCCCATCAACTAAACTGGAAGTTATAGGGATTAATCCTTCGATATTTTCCAGCATAAAAATTCTATAATATTTTGATTTATAAGGATTGTTGTGATTTGATTGGATTTAGAAAGAGTTATCTTTACATTATCACACTAAGCGGAAAGAAAGATCAGCAAAAGACAATAAACACAATAATATACTTGCTTGATAAATATAGAAAAGAAATTGAAGATTTAGCTACCTAACTCTTATAACTCTGCCAGCTTTTATGTCTTTTAAGCCATCTACTAACTCTTGGAGCAATTCTCCATCTATTTCAGCCTTTCTTTTAAGCTCTTCATATTTTGTCTTTGGAATAGTTATCATTTTTTCCATATTTTATTTATAGATTAGGAATATTTAAGCTTGTTAGTTTTCAGCTAAACACAGTTTCTCTCATGAACTTTTGTGAAATTTTTTGGCTTTCTTCTATTTTGTTTAGTGTTCCTTCCAATCCATTATATGCTATCGTTAAAAGAATTTTAAGTGTTTCTGGATCATATTTTGGGAGATAAACTTCGTTCGGTTTTGCAACATATTCCATAATTTATTAAAGTCCTTGAAGGTATTTAAAATTATTGTTCTTTATTGACTCTCCGCCAATCCTTTTCTACCTCTATGAGATTTCCGTATTCAAATGGGGAGTCTCATTGCAGAACGAAAAGTTATTGATTTGCGGCTAGCCCTTTTCGTTCTCTTATTCTTCTTATGACTTCGTCCTGCATATTTGAAGGAACTCTTTCGAATTGCTGGTCGAGCAAAGAAGAAATTCCTCTTCCCTCTGTCGCGCTTCTTAAATCGCTTGCCCATCCCAGCATTTCTGCAACAGGGATTTTTGATTTGACATGAGCAGTTGCATTTTCTTGCGTGACATCCAGCATTTGCCCTCTCTTGCCGCCAATAAGTTTTGTCATTGTTCCTAAAAACCCGTCAGGAATTTCAATAACGTGGATTTGCAATGGCTCAAACAAGCACGCGCCAGCGTCTTTCATGGCTTCAGTTATAGATTCTCTTACAGCAGGATAAACCTGTGCTGGTCCCCTATGAATAGCGTCTTCATGAAGCCTTATATCCATTAAAGAAACTCTCATCTTCATGCAAGGCTCTCTCGCCAACGGTCCCTGGTCCATAACCATCTCAAAGGCATCTAAAACCATTTCAATAACTTCTCCAATATGCACTTCCCCTCGTGTTTCATCCATAAAAATATTTCCCTTGTAAACATCTCTTAAATTTCTTATTGAATCCCCGCTCCATTCAATCTTAGATAAAACATCTGCAATCGCTTGATTTTTTTTCTTTATTCTTCCTTCAGGCAATGCCCCTGATTTTATAGCTTCATAAATTTCATTTTCAAGAGGCTCAACCTTTATGTAAAAGCTATTGTGCTTGTTTGGAGATCTTCCTTCCATTGCTTCAGACTCTTTTGCAACAGTTTCCCTGTAAACAATAATTGGCGGAGAGGTTTTAACATCGAGTCCTTTTTCAGTTTTAATTCTGTTTTCAATAATCTCGAGATGCAGTTCCCCCATTCCAGAAATCAAACTCTCGCCCGTCTGTTCATTTATTGCAACTTTTATGGAAGGATCTTCTTTTGATACCTGCTTTAAAATTTCAACAAGCTTCGGCAGGTCAACAATTTTTGTAACCTCGATGCTTTTAGTGATAACTGGTTCAAAAATATGCTTTAATTCTTCGAAAGGAGTTTCAGGCTCGAGAGTGATAGTCTCTCCAGCCTCGCTCGTTATGCCGGAAATTGCAAGAACATTCCCAGCGCCGATGTCTTCTATCTGCTCTGGCTTTATTCCATTATAAATCAAAACTTGCTGAATTCTCTGTTTTCTCTTAGCCAAATTTAGATAAACTTCCATTCCATTTGTTATTTTTCCAGAGAATAATCTTCCAGCGGAAATTTCCTTGCCGCTTTTAGGATCAATCATTATTCTTGTAATAACAAAAGCCGTCTTTCCTTCAGGGTTGCATTCTAAAAGTCCTTTTCCAAGTTCAGAATCTAATTCTCCATGCCATATCTTAGGGATTCTGTATTTCTGGGCTTCAAGCGGACTTGGGAGATGCTTTACCACCATATCAAGAATGACTTCGTAAAGCGGGGCATTTTTCCAGAACCAATACTTTCTTTCTTCATCAGATTTTTCATATATGCTTAAAATATCTCTGAAGTTAACGCCTCTTTTCTGCATATACGGAACAGATAACGCCCAGTTTTCCCTGGCTGAGCCAAAAGCAACGCTTCCATCGCCAATACTCACTTTCCATTTTTCTTTGTAATCTTTTTCAGCAATTTTTTCTATTAAATCATTAAATTCATCAAGAATTTTGATAAATCTCTCCTGCATTTTTTCAGGCGTTAGCTTGACTTCTTTAATAAGCCTGTCTACTTTGTTGATGAAAAGAACTGGTTTTACCCTCTCTTTTAATGCTTGCCTGAGAACCGTTTCTGTTTGCGGCATTATTCCTTCAACTGCGCAGACAAGCACAATTGTCCCGTCTATAGCCCTCATGGCTCTTGTAACATTTCCAGAGAAGTCAACGTGTCCAGGAGTGTCAATTAAATTAACTAAATATTCTTTGCCTTGAAATTCATGAACCATAGAAACATTTGCAGCGTCAACAGTCATTAGCCTTTCCTGCTCATCTGAATGCTGCCATGTTGCCATTCCTCCTTCAAGGTCCCCAGCATTTTTCGCGGCCATGTGTCCGGAGGCAGCTAAAAGGTTGTCTGTGAAAGCTGTATTATGTATTGCCATCCCTTCTGCAACAAAATTATGGGTTTCAGGAATTGTTAAGTCGTAGACAAAATTTTCAAACCCAGACTCTATCTTAGTCACTTCAACATAAGCAAGCTCTTCATTTTCAAAATCTTTTAACCTTTTTTTAAGCAGCAATATTTGGTTTCCAGATCTTACAGCATCGCAAACAGTATTGCCAGCCACTTTTTCAACCAAAATTCTTAGCTTTTCAGACTTTTCATTTAATCCAAATCCAATTTCTTTTTCAAAATTAATGGCTGAAATTCCCGAAATTGTAAGTGTGTTGTCTTTTTCCTTAATTCCAACACAGCCAAATCTAAGCAATAATAAATGCAGGTCTTTAATCATTTGTCCGCTAGCTGAACTTATTGTTATAGCTCTTCTCGATTTTTCCACACAACCGTCTGTATCAAAATAGCCTTTTAAAAGAGAGGATATGAGCTTTTTATCTGCTTTCCAAACAAATTCTGATATCTTTATGTTGTGTGATTTTCGTTTTAAAGGATAGTCAAATAAAGAGTTAAACATTTCAGCAAGAGTTAAATTTGCATGCAGTTCAGGGGTTCTATTTTTGTTGTTGACTCTTTTTGCCATAATCCCCAAATCTTTACAAACTTTTAACACATTCCTGGCTAGCTGTTCTTTTCCAACAACAAATTTTTTATTTGAGCCGTCTCCTAAAAAAAGCCCTGCTAAATAAAAGAAATCATTGAAATTATTTGGCAATTTTATAGGATTAGAGTTCTTTCCTCTTTGCTTTCCTGTTCTATAAAAAATAACTTCTATTTTATCATACAGCTGATTTAAGTCCATGGAAAATACTTTAGATGTCTCAACTAAATCTTTAAGATTGTAGCGATTTTGCCATATTCCATGATAAAACGACTTAGGTTTGACAGTTAGATTAAGTTTTTTAATTCCATGTTCCAATATTTTTTGGTTTAATTCATTTGAGAATTCTTTATCGAGATTTGCATAAAAGTTCTTTCTTGATAGCCTTTCTAAGATCTCTTTCTTGATATTTTTATTATTGGTTACAACATTCAATTTTCTAGAGCAAACAATCCTATCGCCAAGTTTCAAATCTTTAGCTTCTATATCTTCAAATCCATTCCTAAATGCAGTATACTTATGTTCTGGTGTAGTCTCAATTTCAAATCCATTCCTTAATTTTATTTTTATTGTTTTCCCACCAGCAAGCCTCCATACACGAGATATTGGCTTCTTCTCAATTTTTCCAGTTTCTTTGTCAAGGGAAAAAATTTTTATTTGGTCTTTTGGAGAAAGTATTGTATACTCTTCATTTTCCTCATAAATATCTCCATTATTTGTTACATTTTCAAATATTTCTTTAATTGTCTTTATGCTTCCATCTACCAGTAAAATCCTGGAATTTCCACTAACACACTTTCCGTGATGAATGTGCGCAGATGTGCAAATATTCTTGATTTGCTCTCTAATCCTGCTAATCTTCTTTATTTTTTCTACTTGTGTTTCTTTCTCTGCCATATTAATAAAAGTATCTTAAAAGATATCTGATAATAATTAATCGGAAAATCGGTTTTTAAATATTACTGAATAATGGATATTAGTTCCTGCTTGAGATTGGCATACACTTAATTTTTGGGTTTTCTGTTTTTAAACCAGAAAACAAGAAAAATAATCAAGTAAAGAATATAAAAGACAAATTCAATTAGTGGCGGGTTTCCATTATATCCAAAAAGCCCCTCAACCTGACAGCAAAATCAAGCCTCCAATTCTTAGTTAATAATTATTTTCCTATTTTTTATCCATGTTAGTTAGCGTATCTTCCAACAAGCTTAGGTATTGTTTTTTATTATCAATACTATTTCTTGTCTGTGCAATCATTTTTTCAAGAACAGCTCTTGGTGGATGATTAACCTCCTTAAATTTACCAGAATAAGGCCTATCACTGTCTCCATGAATTCTGGACGCCCAACAATCAAGTTCGTATTCAATGTAACCTTTTTCATTATGCTTTCTATCAAACCAAAAATATTCTTCAGCTCTATTGCCAGGTCCGCTGTTTACATACTGAAATCTATACCACGTCATTTTTATATAATTAGCTTATCGTTATTATTTACAAATTCATTTTTCATTCTTGCATATAATTCATCTTTTTTATTAATAAATCTTTTCAATTCTCTTGGTTTGCACATTTCTAAAACATATCCTATCAATAACGGCGCAATAACTGAATATTCTCCCCAAATCTGCACAAGTCCTTTTCCCGCATCTTTGTATTTCCCCCAAGTTACTGCCTCGCTGAAAGTGCACCCGGATAAACCTCCGTCTCTTTCATTTGCCGTCGTTATTTGTATTCCCCTATCTGCTCCCTCAAAATCAGTTCCAAATATCTGGCTTATTATTGGAGACAATTGCTGTATCCAATTTTTTACTCCGCCTCCACCGAGCTCAAAAAATCCTAATTGCGGGTTGTAATAATTTATCGCCGCGAGGGAATCGGGTCTGCATTTTTGCCATTCAAATAAAAATATGCGTTGTTCATTCCTATAGAATGATTCGCTTCAGAATCCAAGAATATCGGAACTCCCTTCTCTGCAGCAGCCGCAACAAATGATTTCTCCGGGCTTTGCGATTTTTCAAGGATATACTTTCCAAACTCATAATTATAGTCTGCAGTTGATCTTTCTTTTTCTTCAAGTCTGCTTATAAAATCTCTTAGTATATTATCTTGCGCTATAAGGGTTTCTTCAAGTCTTATGTTTGTGTCCCATATTCTTGTTGTTCCGTCAGCATCTAAGGCGTTGTCGTCAACTTTTGTTGAGCCCTGGACAACTGGAAGCCCAAAAGCAAAATGCGCATCGTGGTAAACTTGCGCTCCGGTAGAGCATATTGCATCGACAAAACCATTATTTATTAAATCAATAATATACCCGCCCATTCCGCCGACAATACCCATTCCCGAAATTCCCAGCCATATTGTGTCATTTTTTTCAATCATCTCTTTAAGCAATTTTGCTCCATCAGCAACATTTCTCGCTTCAATGCATGTCCTTGAGAAATTTTCTATTATCTGCTCAATACCGCTTCCCCTTGTCCAATGAACCGGCTCAATTTTCATCCCCTGCATGTATCGGCTGCGTCGCCAATTTTCGCAATTTTTATCCATCTTGCATAGAAATCATCAATGATTAAAAGGTTTGTTGTTATTTTAAATATAAGTTTAGAAGGTTTAGGGAATTAACTTACCTAGCACTATTAACTTGTTTTTCATTATATGCTTTTCCATATGCCCGATATAATATTATGCCAAGCTCAGTTTTATCATTAATTTCCTTAAAAATATCTTCCACAACTTCTGCCATATGTTAAATATTCTTAGTTATAAAATTAGAAGATTATATCTTATTAATAAGCATTTATGCATTCCAAAATTATCGTGCCGAGTCCGCTTGTTTTTGTATTTTAGTTCCTTGTCTTTTAATTTCCTTTTTTATGTAAAAATCTGAAATCTTCATATCAATATGTATTAATAATTTTGTTAGCTTATTTTCTTTATCAAGAGCATAAAGCCACGCCTTTCCAAGTTTTCTTGTTTTTTTAATAAAGCCTTTTTTAATAAGCATTTCAACAATTTTTTCTATGGTTTCCCACTTTGTCTCTGTTTCCTTTGATATGAATGAAATTGGATAGTCAAAATCTTCATATGTAAGAAAAAAATCCAGTACCTTTACAAAAGGTGATTCTCCAAAAACTAAAGTAAATGATGATTTTTCCATATAATCTTTAGCTTTCTAGTATTTAAGTATTTTACTATTTTGGATTTTAAATAACTTTTAGTGAAATACTCGAAGAGAGCAAGTTATAAAAAATTATAATAACTTAATTATTCATGTCTATAAGAAAAGCTGTTCTAAAGAAACTTTTTAGGCACAGATATATTGGCGGTAGGCATACTGAAATAAGAAACGCCATGAAAGGCTTTCCTCCTCCATTGCTAAAGGAAGTTAAGGAAGAAATAAAAAACCTAATAAAAGAGAGTTATTTGCTTTCAAAAATGAGCACGGGAGAAATCCATATAAGCCTAAATCCTAGAAAAATCAATGATATAAGAGAGGAGATTGTGGATTAAAAACTATTTATTATATCCTTAGCCATAGAAATTATTATAAACCTTTAAATATTGTTTCTTAAATGAAAACCTCAACATCAAACATTCTCGCTGGGTTAACCTCTTTAGCTATTGCGGTTGGTTTTGTCAAGGGGGTGGATTTTTTGTGTTATCATCCCCATAGTATTGAAGGGAAAATAGAAAATGTTCAAATTACTCCGTCAGGGAGAGGTAAATCATGGAATCCTGATTGGCTTCCTGTTCCTGGTTTTGATGGAAGAAATTATTGGAAAATTCATTCACAAGTTCTTTTAACAATAAATTCTAAAAAATATACTCTTCAATTTTATGGTTGTCAATCTATTCCAGAAGTAGGAGAAAATGTTAGACTAAACTTTGAAGGGTATGGAGAATATTTTGCTTTAGAGGGAAATGAAAGCAGATTTTCTGATGAAACAATCAATCTTAATTATGTTAATAGTTATCCTGCAGTGAAAAGTTTAACAAAAATTTAAATATTTTTCAAGAATTTTTATCTAGCAGAATCAGCTTGCTTTTCCGCCTCATTTTTTTTCTTCATTGCAAAGCTCTCCATATTTCCGTCGGCAGCAAGCATTATTTCTTCTGCAAGCGCTTGAGTAATGTTCTTCTTTTTTCCGAAAGCCTTGTCTGAAGCGCCATGAACCAAATGTTTCAATGCAAGATTGACTCTTCTTAATGGAGAAACGTCAACAGCCTGTGGGTATCTCGCTCCGCCGTATTCTATAACAGTTATTTCATCTCTTGGAGCGGCGTTTTCTATGGCCTTAATCAAAACAAGAACAGGATTTTTCTTGGTTTTTTCTTCTATTTGTTTGAATGCATTTAAGATAATTCCCATGTTCTTGGAATATTTTCCAGTTGCTCTTCCGAGAATTATCTTGTGTTTCTTTCCTCTATGCCCAGCAACACTTAGCTTATTCATTAATCTTTCAACAATATTAACTTTTGTCTGCCCCATCTTTCCCATATTTCTCCCATGGCTTTTTATTATTAATTTAGGCTGGAGATTTATCACGGTTTTTAATCCAGGATCTTCAACCTTAATTTCGCTTAGGTCATACAGGTCGAATATTTTAAAGTTTTGAATTTGTTTAGCTTCTGTCATTTAATAAATACCTCTAATTCCGTATTTTTCAAAATTTGATTGTTCTCTGCTAGCCATTCCCATTATTTCTAAATCCTCTGCTACTGGAACGGGAACTCCAGCAGACAAAACTACTTGCAATAAATTTAAACGCGGACTAGCTATTAGTGAAATATCTCCGCCACAATTTAAAGAAAATCTTTCAGTATTATTAAATGGCTCTTTAGTGAATTCTCGTTTGCTAATCAATTCTTTTAAGTGCAGATATGAAATTACTGCCAATCCATCAAGTGGTTTTCCCATTCCAAATCTTTGTTCTCTTTCTAATGTTGCCCTCATCTTCTTCCCTTTTCTATTTTTCCAAGCCACAACAAATGCAATGGCTGATCATTTACCTGAATTACCTGAAATCTGACTCCAGGAATGTCCCCTTTGCTTCTTCCCATTTTCCCGCCGATTCTTTCGATTAAAACCTCGTCGTGTTCATCGATAAATTTCTGGGCAAGGTTTCCAGGAATGAAGGCAGTAACGCTTTTCCCGTTTTTCTTTAATTGAACTTTGCAGCATTTTCTCATCGCTGAATTTGGCTGCTTTGCTTCTTTTTGGACTTTGGCAAGGACAATTCCCTTAGCCTGGCTGGCGCCTTCTAAAGGGTCGGACTTAGCATAAAGATTCAGAGTTTTCACTTTATAATGCCTGTCCTTCCATCTGAATTTTTTCCTGTCTTTTTTGAGTTTCTTAGCAGATTTTAATCCCATCTTATTGCAAAAATTCTATTTTATAGAATATAATCTAATCTTAAAGATAGTTTAAAAGCTCTTCGGTTCGTTAAGCAGGTTGTTTATTTTAATGCTTGGCTTGTTCGCAAGCTCGCTCGTCAAAATTCAGTCGCTTCGCGAAATGAATTAATAATCTCTGGATGCATTTTGTTTAGGTTACAATAATGTTAAAAATGCTTGAAATTTTTACAATTATCAATCCCATTTTAATCATAGATAAATTAAGCAAAGCTAGCGTCTGCACGAAACAAAATGTTTAATCAATAACGAGGGTAAGTTTGAGCAGAGCAGTATATTTTGTGCTCTAGAGTTAGTTTTAAAAGGTCAGGAAAATTTATGATTTTATGGAATACATTACAGCCACTTTTTACAAATTTTTTCCGATGGAAAATTCAGAAGAAATGCAAATATTATTTAGGGGTTTATGTGAAGAGTGCAGATTAAAAGGCAGGATTTTGCTGGGCAGAGAAGGCGTTAACGGGGGAGTTTCTGGAAATATAGAAAACTTGGAGAAATTTAAAAAAATATTAAAGAAGAATCCTAATTTTTCTGGCTTAACTTTTAGAGAACAGCAGACAAAAGAGAATTCATACAAAAAATTGGTTGTCAGAATTAGAGAAGAAGTTGTTGTTTTTGGGAAAGAAGTTGATGTGAATAATGCGGCTGAGTATGTTTCTTCAGATGAATTAAAAAAATGGATTGACAGCGGAGAGGAAATAGTTCTTTTGGATACTAGAAACAATTACGAGTTTGATATTGGAAGGTTTAAGGGAGCGAGAGGGCTTCCAATTGAGAATTTTAGGGAGCTTCCAGAAGCTGTTGAAAAACTGTCAGATATAAAAAATAAAAAAATCGTGACTTATTGCACTGGCGGAATAAGGTGCGAGAAAGCAACAGCATATATGAAAATGCTTGGTTTCAATAATTTGTTCCAGCTCAAGGGAGGGATTATTGATTTTGTGAATAAATTTCCAGGGCAAGATTTTGAGGGGGGATTATTTGTTTTTGACGATAGATTAGTTGCAGATACAGGTTCGTATAAAAAATTGGGAAAATGCAGGATATGCGGGATTCTCTGCAATGATTACACAGATTGCTATAACTTAGATTGCGATAATTTATTTATATGCTGTCAGAATTGCAGAATAAAAATGAACAATGCCTGCTGTGAAGAATGCAGGAATGCTAAAAGGCAGAGAAATACTGTAAAATCTCCAACTGATTATAAAAATTTTGTTGCTCCGCGATATATAATCTAAAGATAACTTAAATATATTTCTGTTCAATTGGTTTATTAATCACAGGGCATAAAAACAATTTTTACATTCCAGATAAATACTATGGCAAGAATTTAATTAACTTTTAGTCTAGACAAATTATTTGGAGTTTATTAGTAATAGACAAAGGAATGGTTATTGAAACTTCCTGGAGCACTTCCCACTAAATCCCCGCCAGCCCTCTCGTCAAACCTTCTTCCAGATGGTTCGTCGCGTTTGAAATAAATGACTTTTCCACGAACACCGCCAAAGCTGTCAATTACACGGGTTTTAATTCCATCATAGACGTTCTCTACATCAGCGTCTGGAACAGGAACAGAATATTCATAACTCATTCCGTCAAATCCGCTCATGTATTGCGGAGTGAAAAGCGTGTCCCCGACTCCAAGAAATGGGTAGTTAATAGCACGCACAACTTGAGGCCTTCTAACCCAATCCCAATAAGTTCTTTTACCATTCCCGTCTACATCGATAAATGGGTCAGTAACAACTGCGACCATTGCCATGCTTGTTCTTCCCATAAATTCGTTCATAGATTTTAGCCTTTTTCCAGCTTCTTTAGAGCCATATAATTTCTCCCCTATAGAAGAATAAGTCTCCCCAGTTTGAACTACGTGTCCGAGTTTTGCCATTTCACTTCTTAGACCATCTTCAATAGAATCTCTCGACGGTAAAACATAAATTATCGGCTTTGGTGGAGGAACAGGCACTTTCATGTCTCTTCCACGCTCATATGTTGTTACGCCAACTCCCAAAAGAGCAGCCAATCCGAGCCCAAGCCCCAATTTGCCAGCTTTACTTGTCATGTTATTTTGCAGATTTTAGAATATTTAAACATTAGTGTATTTGAGGATATATTTGATTAATGGTAACTTAAACTTGCTTGGAGCATATTAATCCAAGATTAAAATTTGTTATTAATAATTAGAATCAGTTTTGTTCATATTAACCATGCTTAAAAATTAGTTTTCACATTAATGGGTTTTTAAAAATGAAAATTCTATGCAGTTAATCTTGAAATAAACTAATAGACCAAATTATCATTTTTAGTCTTATTTATCCAACATTAAGGTCTATAGTCATGGAACCTAATCTTTTGTATAATCATACTGTAAATAAAATTCAATTCTACTTTCATTTCCGAAAAGATAATTATTATAAGCATGGACATCTGTTGGAGTTAGGGAAGATATATCACCCTTAAAGATTTTTCCCGCAATGCCCATTATATATTTACATTCTGTATAGTGCTTGCCCTGCATTATATCTCCAACACAACAATCAATAACTATATGGGCGACATTCTTATGGTGATCGGTAACTGTCATTATAATACATGAAATTCCCACATTAAAAAACTTTGTCATGACGATGTATTAGGCTATTGATGGCTCTAAAATAAACCACGTCAAATTTTATTTGACAAAATTTACAATATTTTAAATAGCAGTATTTTGAAATAGATATTTGATCCTGTAAACATTTAAATACAATAAATCGGTAACATAACCATGATTAAGAAAGTTGAGCAGATTGCACAAGATTTAGGATTGCCCGAAATGAATGTTTATAGGACTTACTTTTCTTTTATAGGCCAAAATAATAGGTGGAGAACTCTCGATGGAGTCAGCCGTGATACTGGTCTGGAAAGAAACGTTGTTAATAAGATTGTAATAGACAATTCTGATTTTATTATATCCCCCATAGAACCAAATGGAACAAGGCTATATGGATTAAGAATTTAAAACCCCTACACAACCCTGAAATCCCTGCTGAAGAAATTTTTTATTATTTCCTGCATCTCCAAAAGCCTTCTTTTGTTTCTCCCTATCAGAGAGGCTTTTGTCTGCGTGTTTCCGCTGACAGTGATTTCATTTTCAAGAAGCTGAAAATCCTTAAATTGCACTGGAGCAACTATATTTTCAATGAATGTCTTTAAATCTTCCTCCCCTCTAGGCTCTGGAATAATTTTTATCTTTTTTCCAAGTATTCTGCTTAATTGTTTGACATTTTTTCCATTCTCGCCTATAGATTTTGAAATCATGCTTCTAGGAACACAGAAAAAAATAGTTTCGTTATATTTGAAGCAGTATTTTGTGCTAACGTCTGAGATTTTCTCAAATAAATTAATGTATCTCATATGCTGCATATCTATTGTTCCTATCATCTTAAAATTCTTTCACCATCCATAATTTCTTTAGGGGTGTGAGTGTTTATAAAGTTTCTGTTAAGGAAGTTTATAAGATTTATCAAGCTCTTCTAGAACTTTAATATAAACTTCTTGCGAGATTCTGAACCCAGAAAAAACTAATTTATTTACTGAGTCTTTTGCCTCTTTTTTATTGATTAGTTTTTTTCTATAAGCTCTTAGTAGAACATACAGAGTTCCTTTAACATTAAGCCCAAAACTTTCTGCAATTGCTCTTCCAGAAGCATCATCAATTAAAACTAATGATGGTTTAAATTTTTTTGCTAAATTTATTGTAGATATTTCTCCTTGATCAATCTCTGGTGCAAATTGTGATATTTTTTTGTCCGCTTTGGATTCTTTAACTTTTATCCATCCTTCCTCGATAGATTTCTTAATAATTAGAGCATCAAAGAATTTTTCTTCTTTACCTTTTACAACTTCTTCATAAACTTCTTTAGAAATAATCACGTCTTTAAACAACCTTTGTAATAAATTTAATTTTCTCAATTTTGCAAGATATATTAGTGGACCAGCATTGGAAATTATCATTCTTTTAAAGCCTTAAGATCTTCTTTTAACTCTCTTTCTCCATATTGTGCAGGAATCTTTTTTTCTTTTGCAATTTCAGTCATTTCCCATAATGAAACCCCAGAAATCCTTGCTGCTTTCCATAGGGTTATTTTTCCTTGCACATAGAGTCTAAGAGCTTCTTTAAGCTTTTTCTCTTTAACTCCTAAAATTATTAATTCTCTTATGAGTTTGGACTTATCAGTATCTTCTAGAAAAGCCAGTTTTTCCACTTCTTTATCCACTTCTGCAGGTAGCCTGAAGGTCATTAGTTTATCTCTCATAATACATATTACATATTTTGTATTATTTAAATATTTTGGTCTTAGAATTTATAAGAAACGCAGAATGTTACTTATTCACCGCTTCAACTACCTTTGCCTTGGCTTCTTTAAGCTCTTCAGGTTTCTTCTTCAGAGGTCCAATAACCTTGACTAAAAGTCCTGGCAATCCAGTGCCAACAGGAACAGGCTGGTTTATTATAATATTCTCTATGACGCTTGAAAGTTTGTCTTTGTTTCCCTTTATCGTAGCATTGACAAATTGCTTTACTGGAGTCTCGAATGTAGCTCTTGCAAGTATTGAAGATTTTTGCGCAATAATTCCAATCCTGGTCACTCCTTTTACTGCACCAGTGTTTGTCATGGTATCAGCAACGAACTTCAAATGCCTCTCGTTAATATCCAATCCCTGCGGTTTTATTACTTCATAAATCTCATTAATTATTAGCTGTCTTGCAGCTTCAATTCCAAGAACATCGGCAACTTCGTGAAGGTCGTTTGAGATTGTTTTGTGAGTATTAACCTCTTTTAACTCCAATATCTTTTTCAAGTTTGTTCCAAGGGTTATTATTACATAATCAGCTCCTCTTTTGACAAGAAGAATTTGCTTTACTCCCTTTATCCCAGAAATAATTGTGTTCTTGAGTTTTTCTTTCATCTGATAAATATCCTTAAACGATTCTTTGTCGACATTCATAATTATGGAGTCGCTCTTTTCCTTTACTTTAAATCCTAATTCGTTTAGTCTCTCAACAATAGTGTTGACGCCCATGTGCGTCTGCTTTAGTCCATTTTTGTCGATTCTTATTTCTATCTTCTTGTTTGTGAAGTCCAGATTAATTTCTGCAGCAATATCCTTGACTGTAACTTCTTTTATTTTTTCTGCGAGTATCTTTGCATCTTTTTCATTATTGTAGTCCTTGTTTAAGTAAATTTCCATTTTTGGAGAAGAAGGTTTTTTTCTGGCATCAAAGATTTCTATTAATCTTGGAAGCCCTTGGGTAACTTGCATTTCAGAGACTCCGGCGAAGTGGAAAGTCCTCAAAACCATTTGTGTCGACGGCTCCCCGAATGATTGGGCAGTGATTATTCCTATTGCTTCTCCAGGCTCAAGCTTTTCGTCGAGGTGTGATTTTGATACATCTATTCCGTCTTCTCCATATTCAAATTGTATAATGTTATTATTGCTGTCTCTGACTGTTCCGTCGTATTCCGCCCTCAAATCCTGGAGCGCATTTGCAAGTCTTCTGTATAAATAACCGGATTTTGGCGTTCTTAATGCAGTATCCATAAGTGAGCTTCTTCCTGTTATTGCCTGGAAAAAAAATTCATCAGGTCTCAGGCCTTTTATGTAAGGGCTTGAAATAAAACCCCTTGACTTTGGAGATAGGTCTCCAATTTTGAAGAACGGCAGAGTTCTTCCAGTGAACCCTATATCGATTCTTTTGCCGTTTAAGTCCTGCTGTCCGACGCAGCAAGCCATCTGCGTGATGTTAAGAATATTCCCGCCTCCTCCGCTCCTTATCATATGGGTTACAGGATTGTCTTCAGGGAATTTTTCCTTGACTAACTCTCCAATTTTCATTCTGACTTCATTTAAAGTTTTAAGAATTTTAATTTCCCTAGTTTCTTCAATGGTTTTTCCAGGGATTATGTCAATAGTTCCTTCTTCACATTCTTTAATTATTTCCTGGGCTTTTTCCTTAGCTTTTGCAGTTATTTCATTTGACTCGTCTACAATTTTCTGCTCAACATTCAAGTCTTCAAGAGAGATTGTTATTCCTTTAGTGTTCAGGTAGTTTTTCCCAATGTTGAAGGCCCTTTTTATGCTTTCAAACGCCTCTATTCTGCCAAATTTTTTATCAATTTCTTTTATTATCTCGCTGTCTTCTTTTCCAAACAAAGTTTTATCAATATTGCCTTTTACTATTTCCCCGTCCTTGATTGATATGGAATTATTTTTGAAGTCTATTTTTGGAAGCACCTTTGAAAAAAGTTCTGTTCCAGAAACATTCCTCTTCGTAATTTCTCCATCGATTTGTGAACTAAAAAGCAATTGGTTGGCTTCTTCTCTGGAAAATTCGTCCATCCCAATCATATAATTTCCAGTTATTGAATCGGCAATGCATCCAATTTGATTTGTGTTGTTTTTAGGGGACATTAAATTCTGCTTTACATCCAGCAAAACTTTCGCTTCAGCCCTAGCCTCTTCTGTCTGTGGTGAATGAATGTTCATCTCATCTCCATCGAAATCAGCGTTATAGGGAGCTGCAACAGCAGGATGCAGTCTGAAAGTTCTCCCAGGCAGAACTTTAACATAATGGGCCATTAAGCTTCCCCTGTGCAAGCTTGGATGTCTGTTGAATAAAACCACATCGCCGTTCTGCAGGTGCCTTTCAACTTGATAGCCGGTGGCAAGCTCGTTCATTATCTCTTCTTTTAAATCGGGAGTTATTTTTTTCCTTTTTCCGTCAGGTCTTATTACGTAATTTGCGCCCGGATAAATCTCTCCTCTTTCAATAAACTTTTTCAAGTAATGGATATTTAAGTCTGTAACCGCTTCTGCAACAGTCACAACTTTTGCAATCTCAAAAGGAATTCCAACTTCGTTGATTTCTATCGATGGATCCGGTGAGATAACTGTTCTCCCAGAATAATTAACTCTTTTGCCGGCAAGGTTTTTTCTTATTCGCCCTTCCTTTCCCTTAATTCTTTCTGTGATTGTCTTCAAAGGCTGACCGCTCCTATGCCTTGCAGGGGGAATTCTTGTTATAGTGTTGTCAAAGAACGTAGTAATGTGGAACTGCAGCAAATCCCATAAATCTTCAATGATTACTTCAGGAGCCCCAGCATTTAAATTTTCCCAGAGCCTTTGATTTGCCCTTATAATATCTGAAAGCTTGTGGGTTAAATCGTTAAAACTCCCCATTCGGGCCTGCAGCCAGCCGTATCAACCCCTATTTTTTTAAGTTCAGAATCAGAGATATTAACCAGCATTTCCCTTATCTCCGTCGGAAAAATTCTTGCCTTGCCTCTGTAGAAATTTGTCGGTTTGTCAAGTTTTATTTTTTCGTTGACTGACTGGCAGTGCGGACATTTCTTGGCCTCTTTGGCTTTTTTTGCTCTCTGGCTGGAACTGTATTTTGTCATGTCTTTTTCTTCAATCATTAATTTTCCGCATGAGTGGCAGAAGCATTTCAATCCAAGCTCAATCAAAGGAACATACTTCAAATGTATTGTCGGCCTTGCAAGATCAATGCTTCCAGAATGCCCAAGGCATTCCTTTAGTCTTCCCCCGCAGGTTCTGCATCTTACTCCAGGATCAATCGCGCCTAATCTTAAATCCATCAATCCTCCGTCAACAGGATACCCGTCGATGTCATAAAGCTCCGGCGTGACTATTTTTGCAGTCGAAAGTTTCTTGATTTTTTCAGGGCTGAGCAGGCTAAACTTGATTTCCCCGATTTTTTTTCTTATAATGTTTTTCATTTTTAATTTTCAAATATCTGATCTTGCAATATTGTAAAGGATAAAGGAGAATTGCCAGTGCTATGCTCGTCACAATAATTTCTCATCATTATCATGATACTATCGCTATTTCTTCTCAAATCATCTCTTGAAATTGTTCCGTCAACTAAAGAGTCAACTAAAAATTTCATCCTTGCCTCATAATATCCTTTATCTTTTGCCATTTTAATTTGATGAAGCATATTCTATTCTCTGATTTAGCTCCTTGAAATATCTCATTAATCTTAAGGTTCTTTCTATTCCTTCTTCATTAAGGACAGGAATTTCTCTAGTGGGATGTTCTCTTTCTGGTTCAATATAATAAAAAATTGCTAATTCCTTTCCTATTCCTTTTTCGAATTGTCTTATTCTTGCCATTTTATTCGTATTTATTTTTTAATCCGAACGTCGTGTGAATGTGCAGCCCTTGCAGCTCCTCCAGCAATAATTTAAATGCGTATGACACTTCTACTTCTTCGACATGTTCGCTTCCGCAGAGAGGGCAGTATGTCTTTTTCTTGATGCTGTCGTCAATTGCAATTGAACCGCATTTTGAGCAGATAGGAAGCACTACTTTATCAGAGCTGTATCTTTCCTTTAAAAGGAGAGATGCCCCATGAGCAACCAAAACTTGCTGCTCCATTTCTCCAAGCCTCAAGGCCCCGCCTTTAGACCTTCCTTCAACAGGCTGTCTCGTCAATAAAGCAATTTTTCCAGATGCTCTTCCATGAAGTTTGTTTCCAACCATATACTTAAGCTTCAAATAGTAAAGATTTCCAACAAATATTTTCATAGGTATCCTTTTTCCAGTTATCCCGCTGTACATTGTTTCTTTCCCGTCATATCTAAAGCCTAAAGATTTCAATTGATGTTCGAGCTCTTTTTTGCTCTCGCCGCAGAAAGCTGTTCCATCAACAACACTTCCCCTCAAGCATCCAACTTTTCCAGCAAGCAGTTCCAGAAGATAGCCTACAGTCATTCTCGACGGCAAACCATGCGGATTGAATATAACATCAGGATGAATTCCCCTCGCGCTGAAAGGCACATCTTCTTCCGGAATTATCATTCCAATGACTCCTTTCTGTCCGTGCGAGGTTGCAAACTTGTCCCCGATTTCTGGAATTCTCTGGTCTCTTGTTTTAACTTGAACTATCTTATTCCCCTCGTTATCTTCAGTTATAAATACGGATTCAACAGTTCCCCTTTCTTCCTGCCTCATTGTAACTGACGATTCTTTTTTTGTTCTGACTGAAATTTCTCTTGCTTCAGACAAGAATTTTGGCGGGCTCATCTTTCCGATAAGGACTTCGCCTTCGTTGATTTCTGCTTCCGGGTCGACAATACCATCTTTTTCCAAGAATCTGTAAGCTGACTCTGTTTTGTATCCGGAAGTGTCTTTTTCAGGAACGCCAATCTCGTCTTTTAATCCGCCGGCATAATTCATCTCAACGGCAGAATAAGGCCTGTAGTAAAAGCTTCTTCCAACTCCCCTGTCAACACTTCCTTTATTTAATATAAGAGCATCTTCCATATTGTATCCTTCGTGGGTCATTATCGCAACTATTAAGTTTTGCCCTGCAGGATAAGTGTTTAACGTGTCGTAGACAAAACTTTTTACAATTGGTTTTTGCGGGTATTGCATGATGCTTACATCTGTGTCAAGCCTGCATAAATAATTTGCAGCGTAAATTCCAAGAGCCTGTTTTTGTGTTTTGCTTCCTCTGTTTAATCTTGAGCTCTGATCATGATTTCCGTAAGGAACCAAGCTTGTTACGACTCCGAATAAATCAGCCCGATCAATTTCTAAATGAGTAGTCTCTGGAATTATCTCCTCTTCAAAGAGCGCAACGAGCGCATTTTCCTCTTCAGAAGCGTCTAGATATTCTATTATCCCCTGCTTAATTAAATCATTCCACATCATTGTTTCCTGTTCAAGCTGTATTAAATGATCATTTTTTAATCTTGGAGCTCCGCCATCGACTATGATTAAAGGTCTTAAGACTCTTCCAGGTTCGGAGGAAATCAGGACAGTCTTGAAACTTGGATTATTTCTTATGTTAAGCTGTACTGGAAGCTCCCCGCCCCTTCTTTTTTCCCTTATTGCATTGACAAATTCAGATGGCTTTTCAACACCACCTATGAATATTCCATTGAAGAACACGTCAGTATCTTCTTTATTTTCAGAATCTTTTTTTAGTCCTATGGATTCTAAGTCTTTAATGAATTTTGCTTCGTCAAGTTCTGTTCTTGTCGATACCTGGCTTAATATCGCAAGATTTTTTCTTAATCCAATTTCGGTTCCTTCCGGCGTTTCAATAGGGCAGAACCTTCCGTAATGAGTTGGATGCAGAGTTCTTGCCATAAAATTTTCCTGGTCGCTTGAAAGCATGCTCGATACTCTCTGCAGCTGCGAAATTGTTGCAAGATAATTTGTCTTATCCATATTTTGGGTTATTCCAGACCTCTCCCCAGTCCAGCTTCCAGTTGCTATCGCAGATTCGACTCTGTGCGAAAATAGGGTTGATTTGGCAATTATCTTTATTGAAAAGAATTTTTTTCTCTTCGATGATTTTTGAAGAGAGTATTGAATGTCTCTTATGAGAATTCCAAGGTTAACTCTGAATAAAGTAGACAGCAAATCTCCAGAAAGCCTGACTCTTTTATTAGCGTAGTGGTCTTTGTCAGTTCTTAGCTTAGGATTTTCCTTGGAAATTAAGAATTGTTTTATCAATTTGCAAAGTGTTATCGCTTTGTTTATTCTATCCTCTTTTTTCTGCCCTATGTGCGGGAATAAATATGAGTCAATTCTCTGCTTGACTCTGTCGAGAATTTCTTTTTTTGTTCCCTGAAGGCTCGTTTTTTCAGCAAGCATCATCATAGCATCCTCTTTTTCAGCAACGTTCACATACTCGTAAAGATTTACAATAACGCTGTCAGTTTCTTTTCCAATGTATTTTGCGATGTCCGATTCCTTTATTAAACCCAGGGCCTTAAGCACAACTATTGCAGGCAAATCCCGGAATTTACCGAAGGAAAGCTCAAAAAGCCCTTTTTTGTCTTCAGAAATTGTTGTTGGTATTCTATAAGTTCCCTTTGATGAGAATAATTTTAATATTAATTCCCCCCTCGCGTTTGTTTCAACAAATGCCTGATTTTCTGCCAAGTCTTCAGCCATGACCATGACTCTTTCGTTTCCCTTGATTATAAAATATCCTCCTGGGTCTAGAGGGTCGATATAATTGTTGATTAAATCTTCCTTTGACATGCCGCTGGTGTTGCAGAATTTGCTCCTAACCATTATCGGGATTCTTCCTATCTCAACAACTTCAGAATCAATCTGCCCGTCCTTTTTTACCGTTATCTCCATGCTTACCGGGGCAGCGTAAGTTAGGCTCCTAAGCCTGGCGTCAGAGGGCATTATCATTGACGAGCTCCCATCGGCTTCAGTTATTGTGGGCCTGCCAACTTTAATTTTTCCGAGCTTTATTTCAAAGTCTTCATTATTTATTGTGTCTGCGATTTCGTCAACAATTTCCTGCATTCTTTTTTCAATAAAGTTGTTAAACGAAATTATGTTTGACTCGACTAGCGAGTGCCCTTCTAGATATTTTTTTATCGCAATATGGTTATTATCTTTTACCATTTTTACAAATATCCTCCCCCATGCGTCCCATCATACAACAACCCTGTAGTAGAAGACCGATTTATTCCCAAGTTTTCTTTCAATTTTAATTACTTCCCCGACGGCAGATCCCTCCGGAAGTCCGGGGTCCGTGGCTAAAATTTTAGGCAGCTGCGCCTTGGAAATATTTAGCCTTTTTAACAATTCGGCTGAGTCTTTTTCGCCTAATTTAAAATGTTTTGGTTGTAGAATATGTGGCATTTTCGGATTAAAATGGGAGGTTTTTAGCTGAACTTTAACAACTATCTAATAATAAAAGATTGTGAAAATTGGTTTTTAAACCTTTTGGTTTTGCAAGCTTTGCACATTAACTATATCACTTTTTGTGCAGGATTGCCTATTTGCAAGCTAAAACACCAAATAATTTTCAAGAAGCCAGTCATGAGGAAATTTTGGATTAACTGCAGTCCAAATCCAGACAGCCAAGAAAATAGCAAGCAGAAAAACTTTGTACCAATTACCCTTTTTCATTCCAAGTTAAAGCAAAATAGGGATTTAAATGTTGCTGAATTTAATAGTAATGATAGTTTTTTAAATCAATTTTGTTTATGTTTTTTGTCTTAAGGCTCCGTAGCTCAGTCTGGTAGAGCACTGGACTTTTAATAAAAACCACCAGCGGGTTTTTATGAATCCTGCAACCGAGGCAGAATCTTTTCATTGCCTCCGATGGATTCTGAACATCCCTGGCAAAAGAAATCCAGGTGTCGAGGGTTCAAATCCCTTCGGGGCCATTGGCAACATTAGTAAAGTCGCAGTTTTAGTTTCAGGGCCGTATATTTTTAGAACCAAAATTATCTAAAAATTATCCATTAAAACTATCCACAGCTTCATCTAAACTTTTGGCAATCTTTTGGGATATATATCCTCTAAGATGAGGTTCTTCGACAGAAATTTCATCGATTGTTGTCCCAATATATCTCGTCTCAAAATCAGAACTCATGGAAACTGCGCCCTCTAAAAACAATAACCCTATTCTTCGGCTTTGCGGCGAAAATCTTGAGAGATCAATTACAATATTTTTCACGCCAGCTTCTTTAAGCACATATAGAATCGGTCTTAAATTACTCATAGGATATCTGCTATTAAGGTTCTCTATGACAGCGGTTTCACTTTTACCTTCAGGACTTCTTACAGTTAATCCGCGCAATAATGCATTTAATTTAATATCGTTGTATTTCATTTTATTAAATTTAATCACAAATACCCCTTTAATTTTTCCTCAAAATCCTCGGCAGGAATTGAGCCAACAAACTGCTCTATTTTCTGCCCATCTTTAAAAAGAACAAAATTAGGTATATGCCTGATTCCATAT
>JACOYJ010000035.1 GCA_016181885.1 Candidatus Pacearchaeota archaeon
TGATTTAGGAGAGTGTGTTAAAGGAAATGAAACTTGCATAAATGGCAATTGGAGCGGTTCTTGTTATGGGGGGATAAGTCCTATAAACGAAATCTGCGACGGAAAAGATAATGACTGTGATAATAGCGCTGATGAGGGGGGGGTTTGTTCGGCTGCTGTATGTGGCAATGGAATATGTGAAAATTCTGAAAGTATGAGTCTGCAGTCTGATGGAGTTTCATTATGCCTTGCAGATTGCTTAAAGCAAACAAATTCGTGCAACGAACTTTACAATGTTTCATATGCGGATTTAAGCCATAAAAAGAATTCTGTATGGGGGGTTTACAAAAATGGAATTTCATTTAATCTTAGCAGTTTTTGTATTGGTGAGAATAACAAGATAGGATTGTATAATTATAGTGTCAGAAGATATAGCTGCTCTAATAGCGGCACTATGTTAGATATGTATCTAGGATCATGTCAGCCTGGCGAGAAGTGCTTGGATGGGGCATGCAGAAAAGATATTTGCGGGGATGGATACTGCAATGCTGTTAAAGGAGAGACTATCTCAACATGCTTGCAGGATTGCTCTGTTTGTGGTGATGGGAAGTGCAGCCAGAGGTATGTGACTGGTGGAGGCGGAACATATATTCAAGGAGAAAATTATACGAGCTGTTTGAGAGATTGTCCAAGACCAGCAAATGTATGTGAAGAAGGAAAAACAATAGGTTGCGGAAGTGATGTTGGAGAATGCAGAAAAGGAACACAAACTTGCACTAATGGCGTCTGGAGAAGTTGTATTGGAGCTGTAAACCCTGTAACTGAAATCTGTGATCAAAAAGACAATGATTGTGATGGAGTTGCTGATAGAAAATTATGTAATTCGCCTGGCTTATCCTCGCCTTGTTATGGATATTCTTACTGTATAGGTGGTACTTGGGGGCAATGCAATATGATTATTGAGCCAGTAAAAGAAGTTTGTGACAATAATTTTTATGACAATGACTGCGATGGGGCGACAGATGAGTACGATATTAATGATGGTTTAAGCTGCAATGTTGAAAATGTTGACTCTAGAATGCTTTGTATAAATTCGATTACTAGAGGCAGCAGATGGCGTGTCAATGAATCTCTTATCAATATAAATAAAAGAAATCGTTTTAATTTTGCTTCTTATTATAAAGTTGGGTCTTTGGTAGAGAATGTATGTCTTTCTTATGATGGTGTTCCTGTTTGCAAACGTATTGAATGTAGTGATGATCAAGCTTGCTGGCATGGAGAGTGTATGGCTAAAGAAGATAGGATTTTTAGATTAGAAGTGGGAGCTGAATATAGTGATAATGTTCCTGTAAGTCAGCCATTTTATCAGTGGATAAGAGTTTTTGATACTATTGATTCTACACTTAATTTAGATATTAATTGGGAAGATGGAAATAATGAAAGACGCGTCGTCAAAGAAGGAGTTTGGATTCCTATTTCCCATAACTTTAGTTCTGTGAGAACTTATAATGGGCAGATAACAGCCACTAATAGCAGAAGTGAATCTAAAACAACCAGTGTTTCCTGGATCACTGTAACAGGTTCTGCTTCTCCTGCAGACAGCAAATTCAAAAAAGGAGATAGAGTTGAGTGTACTAGAAGTTCTGGGAGTTCTTCATTTGGAGATTGTTTGATTGGAACAAGTGAATCTTTAAAATTGGGTTATATTCAATATGGGGGTCTTGGAACTGTCGATCGTGTTTCGAGTGAGTATTTGACATTTGTTAAATTTGATGATGGCTTAGCTGGCTGGATTTCTCAAAATTACATTGCACATAATATACCTATTAATATTACAGGACCAGAGTCAGTTGCCTGGAATACAACTACTAAATGGTATATTAGCTCTGTTGATCCGTGGGGAGGAAACTTGACATATGATGTTAAATGGGGAGAAACTTTAACTAATGGGGCATGGACTGGCGGACATTATGCTGATACTTATACTGGAGCAAGTGGGCAGAGAGTTGAAATGAGCCATACTTATTTGGTAGATACTCGTTTTGGAGGATTTGACATGACAGTTTATTATCCTCCACTAACAATAACTATTACAAACAGCAAAGGCGAGAAAATTACAAGAAAAATGATTGTTCAAGTTCATCCTGGAAAATTCAGTTTCGGAGATAAGGTGATATCTGGGCAAATAGATCCTTATTTTTCTCAATATTTGGAAGTAAGTGTTAATTGTGTTCCAACTTGGGATGAATTTTCAAAGTTAAGTGAATCAGAAAGGCAAGCTTGCAGAAATAAAGGGTTTAACCAAAATGGTGGATTTAGTTATTTTCAGCCGGCAAATATTAATGGGACAATTATGCAAGATAATGATCCTATTTTCACACAGCCTTATGGAATATTGTGGAAAGTTGACTTTGACTCTGGGGTTGATGGCTGGGTTGCTCAAGATGGAATTAGAAAGGGCTGAGTAAAATAAAAGAAAATGAAGAAGAAAAAGTCAAAAATTTTTAATTCTCTTAATTTTGTTTCTTAAAACCCATAAGAGATATGTACATCAAGATGACCATAAAGTTTATAAATAAGTACCCTCTAATGTACACAAGTAAAACAATGAAAAAACATGGAAAGAGCTAAATTAGAAGAATTTAATCATTGGTGGGCCAGTGAAAAAGTAGACACAGAATTAGCCTTGCCTTTCAAAAGAGATATCTATCCCGAGATAGAAAAGCATATGGGCAAGAGGTTTATATTGGCCCTAGTTGGGCTTAGAAGAGTTGGAAAAACAACAACAATGTACCAGCTTATACAAAAACTAATAGAAACAAAAATTAAAAAAACAGCCATTTTGTTTTTCTCGTTTGATGAAGTTTCAGCAAAATTAAACGAAGTTCTGGAGACATATAAAGAAATCCATAACAAAGACTTCAGAGAGGAGAAGATCTATATTTTTCTGGATGAAATTCAAAAATGCAGCGGGTGGGAAAATGAATTAAAAAAGTATTATGATCTCTACCCCAAAATAAAGTTTATAGTAAGCGGTTCGGAGTCTCTTTTTATAAGAAAAAAAACAAAAGAAACTCTTGCAGGCAGAATTTTTGCGTTTGCATTAACTCCTTTTACTTTTAGAGAATACCTTAGATTTAACAAAGTAGAAGAAAACGAATTTAAATACGAAACAAAAATCAAGCCTTTTTTTAATAAATTTGTGGAGAGGGGGGGTTTTCCAGAAACCTTTTCTTTTGAAACAGATAAAGATTTCAAGGAATACATTAGGGCTTTGGTCGTGGATAAAATAGTTTACAAGGATATTCCGAGAATGTTTAAGATAGAGGACACAGATTTTTTAAGGGTTCTCTTGGAATTAATCTCTACAAATCCAGGAATGTATATTGATTATCAATCTCTGAGCAGGCAATTTGAAAAAGATAGAAGAGTAATAAAGAATTATATTAATTATCTCAAAGAAAGTTTTTTGATAACTCTATTAGGCAATTACAGGAAAGGGAGTATAACTACCTTAAGAAAGAAAAAAAGAGCATATCCAACAGACAATGCCCTGACTTACTTATACAAACCAAAGATTGAAGAAGGTTTTTTTGGAAGAATGATTGAGACTTTAGCAGTAAACAAGCTTAAATCTTTATCATTCTGGAAAAACGGCGGAGAAATAGACATAGTTTATGGGGATATCCCTATAGAAGTAAAGTATCAAGAAAAAATTAATTCAGAAGATTTTAAGCCAATGAGAGGATTTATGAAGAAATTTAATATGAAAAAAGGTCTGATGCTAACTAAAAAGGAAGAAAAAGAAATCAAATTTGAAGAAGGCACAATAAAGTTAATTCCGTTTTGGAAGTGGCTTCTAGAAGTATAGCAAACAATAAAAAGCATGTTTTATTATTTATAATAGTTGAATATAAAAAACTTCCTAAAACGCAATCTGTTGTTTTAATGGACGATAAAAACATATTTCTTTAACTATCTTCTATATTTTTTCAACTCAATAATTTCAATTTTTTTATGCGTGAATGCTTGTTCTAATATATTCAGGCCAAGATTCAAAAGAGGGCTGGAAAGTTAGTTAATTTTTCAGGATACTCTTAATTTAAAGTTGTGTTTTATCTTAATTCAGATTTTTTTAAAATTTGCAATCCTTGCATTTACTTTTAGTGGATTTATTAAAATTGTTAATTTGTTATTTATTTTATGGCTAAAAAAGTTAGTGATGGAAAAACAGTTTAATTAATATTGAAAAAGAATAATGTCTAAATAATTTTTAGCTAATCCAAGCTAGTTCAAGTTATCATTATATGAAATTTCGCTAAGCCGGGCATTTTGGCTTTAGTAAATAAGCCATTAATCCCAAAGTCAAAGCGTGAATAGGGCGATTTTACAAGGGCAAACTTTCTATAAATAATCAAGCTGGATTGCAAGTAGACAAACTTAAAAAGAAACTTGGCAAAATCTGACAGTTCATAAAAACGCAAATCTGGATTATGTCTTGATAACTTGACAATATCGTTACATAGTTTATTTTTTAAACTCTTTATTCCCTTAAGTACTATGAATAATTTTTCAACTATCGGGGAAGCATTAAAAGATGTTGTTTTTGGGAAGCCTGTAATAGTTGTGGATGATGAAGACAGGGAGAATGAGGGCGATTTGGTTGCAGCAGCTGAGAAGGTCACACCAGAAATGGTTAATTTTATGGCTAAGTTTGGGAGAGGTTTAATCTGCGTTCCAATTACCGAGGATAGGGCTAAAAAACTTGGCTTAGATTTGATGGCTAAAACTAAAGATAGGTATGAGACTGCTTTTACTGTTTCTGTAGACCATAAAGATACCAAAACCGGAATTTCTGCACGCGAGAGGGCTTTTACAATTCTTAAGATTGCCGACGATGATTCAAGGAAAGAGGATTTTTTTCAGCCAGGGCATGTTTTTCCCTTAATCGGATTTGATGGCGGAGTTTTAAGGCGGGCCGGGCATACAGAAGCTTCCATGGATTTGGCCCGACTTGCTGGCTTTAAGTCTGCGGGAGTAATATGTGAGATTATGAAAGATAATGGAGAGATGGCGCGCCTTTTGGATTTGTTTGAATTTGCCAGAATTCATGATTTGAAAATTGTGACTATTGCTGATTTGATTGAATACAGGAGAAAGACCGAACAGCTTGTGGAAAAAGTGGCTGAGACTAATCTTCCGACGAAATATGGAAATTTTAAGGTTTTAGGGTATGTTGATAAAATTCATGGCAAAGAATTTTTGGCTTGGGTTAAAGGAGAAATAAAAGAGAACATTTTAGTTAGAGTTCATTCTGGATGTTTGACTGGAGATGTTTTTGGCTCTAAGAGATGCGATTGCGGAGAACAGCTCGATGCTGCTTTAAAAAGAATTTCAAATGAAGGAGGCGTTTTGTTATATGTACAGCATCATGAAGGGCGGGGAATAGGTTTATTAAATAAATTAAAAGCATATAGTCTTCAAGATTTAGGCAAGGATACTGTGGAGGCAAATGAGGAATTGGGCTTTAAGGCAGATTTGAGAGATTATGGGTTAGGGGCTCAAGTTTTAGTTGATCTTGGACTTACAAAAATAAGGTTACTGACAAATAATCCTAAAAAAATAGTCGGACTCAAAGGATATGGATTAGAAGTTACAGAAATTGTTCCGATTACCTTTACTCCTAACGAACACAATGAGAATTATTTAAAGACTAAGAAAGATAAATTAGGGCATTTGCTTTAACCAAAATTTATTTAATAGAATCGTATATTAATCTAAACCATTTTCTAAATGAGTTAGCAATATCTTTATTATTAATTTTGAATGCAGTAGGATATCTTTCTTTCCATAAGACTATTGCAACTTTGCCCCCATAAATATTAATCACAGAATTAGAGTCGTACCCATCGGGTAAAGTTTTTCCAGTTATTAAAGATTTTTTTGTTAATTCATTTTTTATATCTTTCTTATCAAACAAACATATAAACTTCATTTTTCTTTTTATTCTTTCTTTTTCAAAGTGAGGTACAAAGTAAGGCAATTGCTCAAAAATTAAACCCTTTGCACCCAAAACATAGATCTCTTTATTTTCTTTTAACATATCCATATGGATAGCCTTTAATCCTTCTTTCCCCTTGTAAATTGAGGCACCGATATCCTCTTTTTTTAATCCTTCTAACTTCTTCAGATCTGGCAGTATCTCCTTTATAAATTCTCTTTGTTCATTCACGTAATCAAATAATCTTCCAGGTTCGGTTGCTTGAAAATATTTTTTAAAATCTTTAATAACATAAGTTACTAAACCAAGTTGATGTAATTTTTCCAGACTGTCATATATTCTAGACCTATGCAACCCAGATTCTTTAATTATGTTTAACACATTAGTAGAACCTAGTTTTAGCAAGGTCATATACACGATAGACTGGTTTTTTGTCAAGCCAATTTTTTCCAGCAATTTGTCATCCATATTTTTATATAAGATTTGTTTTATTTAAATCTTTTCTTTGTAATCCTAAAAAGGAGAACTATTATTTAAAAATATTTACTCTCAACCACATTTGTTAAAATGCCAGATAAAATACCATTAGAAAGATTAATTGAAATAATGGATCAGAATAAAGATAGATTTATTGATGATTCTATTGTTCATATTAATAATCTATGGAAAGCCTATAACTTTATTGATGATCATGGAGTTTATTTTCAGATAAAAGAACTTCCATTTTATTATCTCGTTAGTGCAGAATTTTCTACTAGCCGGCCTTTGGCCTTTGCCCATATAAGTCTAGGAAAATATAGAACTAAGGATTCTAGAGTTAGAGATATTTGGAATTATATTGTCGATAAAGAGAATAATAAATGGCAAGAAGAAATTGGTGGTCAATTATCTAGATTAATTGGGGCAAATAAAGGCATTTAGTTATCTTCTATATTTCTTCAACTCAATGATTTCAACTTTTTTATGCGTGAATGCTTGCTGGATTTCCTCGAGATTTGCGGTTTTTAGCTCTGGATAATGAATGTATTCTTTTTTGAATGCTTCAAAATCCTTCATGATTTTGATGTCAGTAATCAAGAGCCTTTCTCCACCGGTGCTTTTAACATATTCTCCTTTTTTGTATTTCCCGTGCTCGGCTGAGACCAGTATTTTGTATAACTTATCTCTTTCCTTTAATATTTGCTTTGCTTTTTCTTCCTCTTCTTTTGTAAAATAAATTAACCTCATCTTTTCTTTTTGTTCTTAAATCCAAATTTTCCTAATAATTTTTCGAAGAACCCTTCTTTTTCTCTTTTGGGGTTGTAATCTATGCCGAGAATTTGCGCAGCGATTTCTTTATAGGCTCTCGCTGGTTTTGATTTTGGGTGCGTGTGAACAACCGCGTCTCTAAGCTTTAGAGATTTTGGAATGTGAATGTCCTCGGGCACCATGCCTAAGAAGGGAACTTCCAGCATATCTTTTACAGCTTCGGGCTCCATTTCTATATCGTCTTGCCTAACCCTTGCCACAATAACGCCAAGCACTGTTTTCTTTTTTTGCTCTGCAAGTTTTATTGTTTTTAAGGCATCTGTTACGGCAGCTATTTCCGGATTTGTAACAACAATCAGTTCGTCGGCCATATCCATTACTGCCTGGGCTTCGTGTCCCAGCCCCGCAGCACTGTCGACGATAACATAATCTGAGATTTTCAAGAAATCTTTTTTGAATTCCTTTATTTTTTCAGGTTCAAGCCTTTTTAGCTCTTTGATAGAAAGAGAAGAGGGCACAACCTTTATGCCGGATTCGTGCTCGTAAACTGCTTCAAAAGCATCTGCTTTTTCCTGCAAGACTTGGTTTAAGTCTACAGGGACTTCAGGAGAGTTTAAATGCAGGCCGATGTTTGGCGTTGATAAATTTCCATCAAGGATTAGAACATCTTCGCCAAAATGGTTCATGGCAGCGCCCAAATTTATTGCTGTTGTTGTCTTGCCCACGCCTCCCTTTCCAGAAGTAATTACAATAACTCGTTTCATAGTTTTTATAGAATCAGATTATTTAAAAATCTTTAGCCTTAGGAATACAGGAATTGTTTTGTTGATTTTACAAAATTGTCTATTTTATCAGAATATTCCTTCAGTTTGTCAAGATTTATGCTTATTTCTCTACCGGCGTAATATACTTTCAATGTAACATTTTTTCTGAATTCACCGATTCTTTCCACTCTAAGCTCCCTTATCCTTTTGAACATCTCATAGAGTTCCAATGTTTCCAGGAAATTCTTGTCTTTTTTCATAAGCTTTTTTATGGATTCCATTCTGCCAACAGGATTTAAAGGTATTGAAGGGATTTTTTTCTTGTTTTTTGCGTGCCTTAGAATAGCGTTTACGCTGACATCAATCATTTCTTTCCATCTCAGAAGAAGATTTACAATGACATCGCAGGTTTTTGTATATTTCAAACTGACATAAAGTAGATGGTCTGCACTAATTTTTTCCTGCATTATTTCTTCCATACACCAACGGCTTCTAAAATAAGGTTAGAATTGACAATTAATAATACACCCTTATTTATATACTTTTTTATTGTCGGAGAATGATAAAACTCTTAATTTTTCTGAATATTTCCTTTGATAGTTGGAGAAATTCTTTTGTTTTTTCAAGACTTACTGATTTTTGAGACATGTTTTCTGAGAGGATTACTAGCTTTCCATTCTTGTAAAGTTCAATAGAGCTGCTTTTATGGCTGTCTATTATGTCGGATAATTCCAGAATTTTTTTTATTTCTTCGCTTTTGATTCCGTATTTTTTTGAACATTCTATAAAAGCGCTAAAATTCCTTCTTGAATCTTCATAAAGTCTTATTCTTTTTTGAATGTATTCATATTGGAGGGCTGCGCTTATGCATAAGAATATTGAGTTTTTTGACTCTTTTAGGATTTTTATAAGCAATCTCTTGTCTTTTATTAGAGGGTATGTTACATAAAGCATATGGTCTATTGCTTTTATTATTTTTTCGGCTTCTCCAAGATCTTGAATAAAGGCCATTAACCTTTTAGGTGTTTGTACTTAATATTAATTTTGGTGGTTAAGTAAATAGGTAAATTTATAAATTTAGATTTTCTTTATACTAAATGAAAAAGAAGGGGGATATATCAAACAAACTTGCTTATACCTTTATTCTATTCGGGATTATTGTAGCTGTTGCTGTTGGGATTAATGCTTTGACTCCTGGAGTTGCGCCAAATCCAGGACACACTTTAGACAATGTTGCGCCTCCGTCAGGATGTGCTGCTGGGGAATTTTTGGAGTGGAACGGAAATTTATGGGATTGCGTTAGCATTCCTCTTTCTAGTGGAGATATTACAGGAGTAACTGCAGGAACTGGTCTTCTTGGAGGAGGACAAAGCGGAGCTGTTACATTAAGTGCTGATACTAATTATTTGCAGAGAAGAGTTTCTCAAACCTGCGACCAAACAACAGCTATCAGAGTAATAAATCCTGATGGAAGTGTTGTTTGCAGTTCTTCTGGTGGGGGTGGAGACATTACTGGAGTGATTGCAGGAACAGGATTATCTGGCGGGGGATTCAGTGGAGATGTTACTTTAAGGATTGGCAGTCTTGGGAATTGTCCTGCAGGCCAGTTTATGACAGGAATTTCTTCTGGAGAAATTGTTTGCAGTTCTGAATCTTGGCAATCACAAGGATGGGTTTCGATTACTAATGCTCAAGCAACTAATGGCGCAAGAGATCCAAGTGTTAGCTGTACAAGTGCAGGAATGGTTCCTTGCGAAGATTCTCAAGGGTATTTATGTGAACAGAGTGGTTATATTCAGCCAAAGACAAATCAAATATTTTGGGTGAATTATTATGGGCAGGATTGGCATTGGTCCTGTTATGGTGACAAGACTTCTTCTTCGTCTAATTATCCAATAATAAATATTCATTGTTGCCAGCTTTAAATAGAAGAAACCTTGCTATAGATTATTTTCTGTTATAAATTCTTTAATTCTCTTCTTGAGTGCTTTAATTAGTTTTTCGTACTCTTGGTCCGATTTGTCTTTTGGATCTTCAAGATCCCAAAAAATAGTTTTCGTATTATTTAATAAAAATTCTGGAATTGTTTCCTTTTCAGCCATTACAATTATTTTATCATATTTTTCAACCATTTTTGGAGTTATTTGCGTTCTTACATTTTCTTAGATATTCATTCCTTCTTTTTTGATAAATCTGATTACTGGCTCGGCTAGAGGAATTTCTTTTAATTTTTGATTTTCACTCTCAAAAACCTTTGTTCCTGCAGACATAACCTGATGTTGAGAATATTTACTAAATAATGCCTCGGCTATCTGGCTTCTTCCAACATTTCCCTTACATACAAATAAAATCTTCATGTTTAGAATTAACTCAACTTCAAAATCGCTTCTGCTAAATCACCTTTTGTTTCTTCAAGGGCTTTTTGGGCTTCTTTTTTACTTGCCCTTGTTTTTTCCATGACGGTCTTTAGATCATCTTCTGAAATGCCCTGTTCTTCTTCTTTCGCTTCCCCAGTTATTTGGAAAGATTCCTGTCCCTGCATTTTTATCTTAGTAACATTTGCTGGCTGAATTACTATCTTATTGCCATCAGTTTTCTCTATGATGACTCGAGAAGCGTCAATTTCCTGCTGGGAGATCCCCATCTGTTTCATTACAGCCTGCATTTTTTTTGGGTCTAAACCACCTAAGCCAAACATGTTTTGAAGAATAATAAGGGATATTAAAAGTTTTCCGTTA
>JACOYJ010000036.1 GCA_016181885.1 Candidatus Pacearchaeota archaeon
CCCATCTGTTTCATTACAGCCTGCATTTTTTTTGGGTCTAAACCACCTAAGCCAAACATGTTTTGAAGAATAATAAGGGATATTAAAAGTTTTCCGTTAGCTCTTTCTTAATCCAAAACTCGTATAAACCAATAGTTTGTGCTAATAAATATTAATTTGATATAAAATTAAGTTTAGCCATTAAGTTTAATGTTAACAGGATTTTCAAGTTATCATTCGTTAAATCTCGCGCCAGCAAAATTTTTAATTTTTAGTTGAAGTTAAAGAATCAGCACCTGTTTCTTGTTTTTTAGGAACAGGGTTTTTATTATTTAAGTATGAAATTGCTCCAAGTCTATTTCCAAAGGGGGTTATTGAACGTATCCCTCTACTACTAACATTTTCTATCATAGAACCTTCTCCAGCATCATTCACTCCAAAAATTAATCCATAAGCACTCATATCATTAACTCTTGAGCTATCTCCAGCTTTATTCCCTCCAAAAAGTAATCCACCATAAGCTGACATATCTCTAACTTCTGAATTTTCTCCAGCATGATTCATTGCAAAAATTATTCCAAAAGTTCTAAGATTTACATCTGGATTTGTTGCTTCTGTTATTGTTGTTATAGGTGCTAGCCCCCAGGTGTAATGATTTTCTTGCGGATTATTAATATTGACTGAGCCAAAATGAACATTGTCTTTTAAGGCTGTCACTGAAACAAGCCCTGCTAACCCAAGAGTCAAAGCAGTTTTTACTGGTCTTTCTTTTAACCATTCAATTATGTTTCTTAGTGTTTTTGCCATGCCTTTTCTTAGAAATTGGAGTTTATAAATGTTTCTATTTATTAACTACTATAAAAAAGTAACAAAAAGGGGTTTTAATTTTTTATGGTTTTCTATAATCTGTTTTTAGGCTCGCTCCACTTCGTTTCGCTCGTGAGACGATGTGCTTGGAAATTGACTTTGTCTAATTTCTTCGCTGATGTAAATAAAATTAGTGCAGAGAATATTTTTAGAATGGGATTAATGTTAATTAGCTAGTCTAAGGTAATATAGGGTTAATAGGAAAACTGCTTTTTACGCACGGAGTTAATAGGATGAGATAATCCAAGCGCACTCAAGTTATCAAAATATTAATATTCGCGAAGCTATAAATTAAAGCTATTTTATTAGTAAATTACAGAAAGGAATACCCTAAATGCTATAATTAGCACAACGAATACTATGACATAGGCTGGTTTTAATGAGAATTTTGTGTCATATTCTTCATTGTATCTCATCAAACCCCCAAATCCACCAGGCATGCTTATTGATGTGTCGGCCATTTTAAAACCTACGGTTTTAGATCCCTCGAGCGATTTTCTTTCTCTGCCTCCGATGAAAATCTTTATCCCGCTACGAGATGACAAGAAAATTATAGTATAAAAGGTTTTTGTTCATGGGCTGTAAACTTAAAGCGATATTTTTATTTAAAATTATCGGAAAATTGCTTTTATTCAGCTCATCGTGAATTTATTAAATATCAATTAAATCTGCGAATAAGGTGAGCGCGACTTTAATTTTAGTTATGTTATGAACTTGCGTTTTTCAGTTAAATTTAAAAATATTCGGGTTGTGTTCTTTTGTTGAAATGTCTGTTTTTTTATATAGAAAAGCTTCGATGAAAAAGGAGCTAATGAGAACCATAGACTCTTTAGATAAATTTGTCAGGCAAAAATCAGGGCAAGAATTAGGCTCTACAGAATCCAAAGAAAATTTAGAAAAGGGTTTAGTTAGAATTTGTGTTAAATATAAACTATCCCCTCTTGAAATAGCTGGCTCTTCTGATGGCGTGGCTTATCCTATTCAAAGAAGCGTTTATTCTAATGGGCTTTTAATAACAAGGAATGGATATTTTTTGACATCAAAACATTGCCTTGAAGGAGACTTATCATGCGCAAGCATAACTGACAGCAATGGCGTGACTTATCCTATTGAAAGACTTTGTGCTTTTAGTAAAAGAAGTTCAATTGAGGGAGATGACTTGGCCCTAGCAAAAGCGCAGATCCCCGGAAATAATGAACCAATGCTTTATCGAATCTATAACTCTAAAATCTTAAAAAATTCTCCGGTGATGCTGATGACTAGAAATGAAGATGGAGGAGAATTAAAATGTTATTATGGATTTACTTCAGAAGATTATATAAGATTCGCAGATGTTCTTAGAGGTTATTTCTCTATTTTAACAGATGGAGGAAATAAAGGCGATTCTGGGGGGATTGTTGTTTCTTCAGATGATGAGATTATGGGAATTATAAGCAAGAGTTGTAATTTATGTGAATGGTCTCATGGAATGTCTGAAAAAACAATGCGTTTTGGGGCGCTTGCGACAGAATTCATGAACGCTTTGAAATTAGTTAATATTTATAGGATGGTTCTTCTAAAGAGGCTTCATAGATAGTTTTTAAAAGTTTCTTGCAGATATTTATTTATGGCTGAATATGATTTTAAGAAGGTAGAAAAGAAATGGCTCGATTTTTGGGAGAAAGAAAAAATCTATAAGTTCAAGCCGGGCAAGAAAGTTTATTCAATTGATATGCCTCCCCCAACTCTTTCGGGAAAGATGCATGTTGGACATTCTTTTTCATATTCTCAACAGGATTTTATAGCCAGATTTTACAGGATGTTTAATGGAAATGTTTTTTATCCGTTTGGAACCGATGATAATGGATTGCCTACGGAAAGGCTTGTTGAAAAACTGAAAAATGTTAAAAGCAAGGAAATGTCAAGAACTGATTTTATAGAACTTTGCCTTAAAACGCTTAAAGAAATAAGACCTGGTTTTGCGCAGGATTGGAAAAACTTGGGAATTTCCTGCGATTACGATATTTATTATTCCACCATTGATGATAATTCAAGGAGGATTTCCCAGAAGCATTTTTTGGATTTGCTTAAGGGCGGACTGGCCTATAAAAAAGACTTTCCAACTATATGGTGTCCTGAATGCCAAACTTCAATTGCGCAGGCTGAATTAGAAGATAAGGAACTGCCCAGCCAATTTTCTACAATTAAATTTAAGGTTGGCAAAGAAGATTTGTTAATTGCTACCACGAGACCAGAGCTATTGCAGGCCTGCGTCGCTGTTTTTGCAAATCCTAAAGATAAGAGATATAAGAAAGTTATTGGGAAAAGCGCTATTGTTCCCCTATTTGGACACAGTGTTCCGATAATGACAGATGATTCGGCATCGATAGATAAAGGGACTGGGGCAATGATGGTATGCTCCTACGGAGATAAGTATGATGTTGAAGCTATAGAGAAGCATAAGCTAACTCCAAAAATTATTTTCAATAAGGATGGGACGATAAGTGTCGGAGATTACAGAGGAATGAAAATAAAAGCTGCGAGGAATGCAGTTTTGGCTGATATGGAAGAGAAAGGGTTGGTTAAGAATAAAAAAGAAATAAAACATGCTGTTAATGTTCATGATAAATGCGGGACAGAAGTTGAATTTCTTCCTACAAGCCAATGGTTTATAAAAATCCTTGACAAGAAAGATATATGGATTGAGCAAGGGAAAAAAATAAAATGGCATCCGGAATTTATGCTTAAAAGGTATGAAAACTGGGTTAATGGATTAGAGTGGGATTGGAATATTTCAAGGGAAAGGCATTTTGGTGTTCCCATACCTGTTTGGGAGTGCAAGAAATGCAAGGAGATAATTGCTGCTGATGATGGTGAATTGCCTGTTGATCCTTTAAAGAAAAAGAAAAAATGCCCAAAGTGCAATAGTGATTGCACGCCAGAAGAAAAAGTTTTAGACACTTGGGCAACCTCAAGTCTGACTCCGCAAATAATTAATTCTCTTGTGGGAAATAAATTGAGGTTTCCTTTGTCTGTCAGGCAGCAGGCACATGAGATAATAAGGACGTGGACTTTTTATACAGTGGTCAGGAGTTATCTTCACGAGGGAAAATTGCCATGGGAAAATGCGATGATTTCCGGGTTTGTTACACTTGAAGGAGAGAAAATGTCTAAATCTAAGGGTAATGTTATTGATCCAAGAGAGGTTATGGGTAAATACGGAAGTGATGCGCTAAGGTTTGCCGCAGCTTCAAGCAAGCTTGGGGAGGATACAGATTATCAGGAAAAAGATATTGTTACTGGAAAGAAATTCATTAATAAATTATTGAATGCGTCGAGATTTGTTTTTATGAATCTTAAAGATTATAATGGAAAGAAGCCAAAGAAGCTTGAAAAAATTGATGAAATGTTTTTGGAGGAGTTGGAGATTTTTGTCGAGAATGTTACAAGAGCGTTTTTAGAGTATGAATATTTTAAGGCAAAATACGAAGTGGAGAATCTTTTTTGGAAAACTTTTTGCGATAATTATCTTGAAATCGTTAAGAAAAGGGTTTATAATGGAAAAGGCGATAAAAAGATCTCGGCGCAATATACTCTCTACAGAAGTCTGTTCATCATATTAAAACTGATTGCACCAATAATGCCCTTTATTACTGAGGAAATATATCAAGAGCATTTTCGGAAGTTTGAGAAAGATAAAAGCATACATGTTTCTAGTTGGCCTGAAATTGATAAGGGCAAAGCAAAAATTATCGATGTTTATTTGTTTGAAAATGTTGTTGAACTCTTGTCCATGATAAGGCAGGAAAAAACAAATGCGAAGAAAGCAATGAATGCTGAATGCATTTTAACAATTCCCAAAGCAGATTTAGAGAAGATTAAAGAAATCGAAGGGGATATAAGGGATGTTGTAAATGCGAAAAAAATAAATACTGGAAAGTTTAATGTGGAGTTTGTGTAGTTATAGTTGAAACTAATGTATAGTTACAGTTGAAACAAAAGATTTATAAATTATACTTCTGTATAATTATATGGAAATTATACAAACTAGAACTAAAAAATGGGGAAACTCTATTGGAATGGTTTTGCCAAAAGAAATAGTAGTTAGAAATAACATTAGAGAGAATCAGCCTTTAAAATTAGCTATTTTAAATGAAGAGGGAAATGTAGTTGAGAGAAGTTTTGGTAAGCTAAAGGGTAAGCTAAAAATTTCTTCTCAAAAAATGAAGGATAATTTGAGAGAGGATGAAACAGATACTGTTCTTTGATAGCTATGCTATCATGGAGATTTTTAGAGGAAATGAAAGCTATTTAAAATTTAAAAAAGTAATTCCCGTTATTACAAAGCTTAATCTTTTTGAGATATATTACAATGTATTGTGGCAAGTTGGGAAGAAAGAGGCTGAAGAATTATTTGGTGAATATCTTCCTTATGTAGTTGAATTTAATAATGAAGATATAAAGAGGGCTTCTCACTTGAAGGCAAGGTTTAGAAGGCAAAAGATTTCAATGACTGATTGTATTGGTTATGTTATAGCTGAAAGGCTGGAAATAATGTTTTTGACGGGAGATAAAGAATTCAAGAATTTTAGGAATGTTGTTTTTGTTAAGTAATTTTATAAACAATACTTTTCTTTATAATTTATGGTTATGAATAAAGATGAACTTAAGGAACTTATAGAAAAGCTAGAACAGTATAGGGGGCGAGCTACAGAGCTAATAACAGTTTACATTCCAGCAGGACAGAATATTTACACTGTAGCTGATCAGCTTGAAGCTGAGAAATCTACCGCTAAAAATATTAAAAGCACTTCTACTAGGAAGAATGTCGGGAACGCTTTGGACAAAATTACAAGATATTTAAAAGATTATAAGAAAACTCCAGAGAATGGTTTGGCTGTTTTTGCAGGAAATGTTTCTAAGGTTGAAGGGCAGGATGATTTGAAACTTTGGGACTTAGAGCCTCCAACACCGCTTAAAGTTAGAATGTACAGGTGTGATAAGGAATTTATTTTAGATCCTTTGAAAGAAATGCTTGCAGTCACAGAGGTTTTTGGCTTGTTGGTGATGGACAGGAAAGAGGCGACTATCGGTTTGCTGGAGGGAAAGAGAATTGAAGTTTTGCAGAAAATGACTTCTGGGGTTCCTTCTAAAGTAAGGGCGGGGGGGCAGTGTTTAGCCCCTAACACCCTAATTATGAAAGATAATGGGGAGATTATTGAAATTAAAGATTCACATAATCCACTACTCATATTATCTGAAAATTTTAACCAGGAAATATCAGAAATAACGCCTTTAATTGCCAAATGGGAAAATAATAAAGAATTGTTTAAAATTTTTACCAAATATCCTAGACTAGAAATTAAGTCTTCTAAAGAACACACCTTTTTTGTTAGAACAGATAAAGGAATCGAAGAAAAGCCTCTTTCTGAAATTAAGGAAGGAGATTATTTAGTTATACCTGAAAAGATTGAGGTTAATAATGAAGACCAAAAAATTAATTTTTCCCCACAAGTTAAGCAAAGTTTTAATTTAAAGCCAATTAAGATTCCAGAGAAGGTTAATCAAAAATTTGCTAAATTATTGGGTTATTATTTGGGTGATGGGTGTTACGAGGTAGATAGAATAACCTTTTTTGAGCAAAGAGAAGATGTTGCAAAATATTATCAGAGATTAATAAGAGAAGTTTTTGGCATTAGCTGTGATTTGAGATTCAGAAAAAATAAGAATTATTGGCAATTACGGGCTTACAGCAGGGTTATTTCCCAATTATTTAGAAATATTTTTCCAGAAAAGGATAAAACATTAAAAGAAAAAATTCCTTCTATCGTTCTTAAATCTTCTAATAATTCTTTAGCTTCATTTATTGGAGGAATTTTTGATGCTGAAGGGTATATAAATAAGTCAAGAATTGCAATTGGAGTTAATAATGAACTTTTGGTTAGACAGATCCAATTATCTTTACTTAGACTAGGTGTAATTTCTTCCATTAATGAATATGATAATAGAAAAAACCCCTATTCAAACAATGTAAGATATACTGTCGCTATTGATGATTTAGAATCTATAAAAACATTTGAGAAAAATATTAATTTTTGTTCAATGGAAAAACAAGATAAATTGGCAGAGTTGATTAATAAAAGGAGCAATAGAAATAAAGTTAGACAGCTAATAGTTAACGGCAGAGAAGTTGCCAGAATAATAAGAAATTCTGGATTAAATACGAGGCAATTTAGTTGCCCTGATTTTTTTAACAATAAAAAACAAATAAGTAAAGAAGTCTTTAGGAAGAGAATTTTAGATAAAATCTTAGATAATGATCTCAGAAAGAGATTAGATATGTTTTATAATTCAAACCTTATTTTAGCTAAAATAGCTAAAATTGAGTCAATAGGCCCCTCTACAACAGTTGATATAGAAACAAAAAATCACAACTTTATAGCAAATGGATTAATCGTCCATAATTCAAGTCAGAGATTCCATAGAATTACAGAAGGCTTGACTAAGGAATTTTATAAAAGGATTGCTGCTGAAATGAAAACAATTTTTTACGATATGCCTAAGCTGAAAGGGATCATTGTTGGAGGACCTATTCCAACTAAGGATGAGTTTTTGGATGGCCAGTATTTACCGACGAGGTTGCAGGAGAAGTTAATTGGGAGAATGGATATAGGCGGAAGCGATGAGTCTGGGTTGAAAGAATTGGTTTTTAGAAGCCAGGAAATTTTAGCCAGCCAAGAAATAATAAAAGAGCAAAAGTTAATGGAGAAATTTTTTCAGAATCTTGGAGAAAAAAGGGATACGACAACTTTGAAGGAGCCCGATACAAGAAAAGCTTTGGAGTTTGGAGCTGTTGATATTTTATTTTTGTCAAAACAACTTGATAAGGCTTTGATTAAGGAATTGAGCAAACTCGCTGAAAACATTGGCTCAACTGTGGAATTAATTTCAACCGATACAGAGGAAGGCCAGCAGTTCTGGAACCTTGGGGGAATTGGGGCAATATTGAGGTTTGGGATTGGGTTTTGAGGAGGATTTAGAAAATTAATCTTCATTTCTTTTTTTACATAATTCACTATGTATAAGAGTAAACCCAACCGCTCCACACAAGTATCCCCCTAGCACAACAAATGTCCCAAACATTCCAGCGTTACTATATGCATCAAGTTTTCTTAAATCTTGTTCTTCTATTTTTGGGCGATTTGTCTCATAACTTCTTATTGCTTCATGAGGTCCGTAAATGAAAGCACCTGCTGCTACCATATTCAGAAAAAATCCTGCTAGAGCTTTGTAGGCTCTTTTATTCTCTTGGTCTATTCTTTTATCTAGCCCCATAAAAATTTTGCTTAAACATAATATTTAAATATTGGTAGTCATATATTATGACTACTATGTTAACTGTAGAAAACCTCATTAAACTCGGCTTTAATAGAAACGAAGCAAAAGTGTATCTTTCATTAATCAAGTTTGGAAAGACAAGCGCCAATCAGTTAATTAAGGACACTAGATTTCATAAAAACATTGTTTATGACAACTTAGATAAATTAATCAATAAAGGGTTGGTAACATATATCATTGAGGAAAATAAAAGGGTGTATGTGGCTTCTTCACCTGATATGCTGATAGATTTTATAGATGAAGATATGAAAGAGCTAGACCAAAAGAAGGAGATTGCTGTTAAATTAGCTGGGGAAATAGAAAAAAGAATAAAAATTATTTCATATAAACAGGAGGCTTCAATTTATAGAGGTCAAAAAGGGATAAGAGTATATCATAATGAAATTATTAAAAAAGGTAATAATTATTTAGTATTTGGAGCACCCAAACAGTCTGTTGACATAATGGGAGATTATTTTTGGGAAAATTTCCAAGCTAAGAGGATGGAAAAAAAGATTAAGGTGGATATGATCTTTAATCTTTCTCTAAAATATTTTGGAAATAAACTATTAAATAAATATACAAGGATCAGATATTTTGATAGGTATTTTGAGCCACTCACACAAACGGACATCCATGAAGATAAAGTTGCTATAATTGTATGGAGTGATGTTCCTGTATTGTTTCTCATAGAAGATAAAGAGGTAGCTAAATCCTACAAAAAATATTTTTATGATATGTGGAAAAAGGCTAAGGGTTTGTAAGTTAAATAAATAGTTTCATAATCCTTAAAAACGTTAAGTGTTTCTATTTTTAATGGGGATATATCAAATCCATCGGAGGCAATTGAAAGATTCGACTTTGGTCGCTGGATTCATAAAAACCCGCAGGAGGTTTTTCCATGGACATATCAAGCAAAACAGCAGAAGAAATTGACGAGGCAAGAGAGAAAGAGGACATTAAAAAACTCGAAGCCATATTTTTTGTTTCTGGAAGATTTCTGACTATGGCTGATTTAATTAGCTTCAGCGATTTAAATCCAATAATAATTACTGATCTGCTTGAAAGGCTAAAAGACAAGTGCAATAAGGATGACAGCGCACTTCAGATTGTTGAGAAAAACAATATGTGGAAGATGGATGTAAGGCCGGAATATCACAATTTGGTGAATAAGCTTGCGACAGGGAACTCTGAATTCACAAAAGCAGAACAAGAAACTTTAGCAATTATTGCCTATAAACAACCGATAAAGCAGTCAGTTATAATAAAAATAAGGGGAAATAAAGCCTACGGTCACATAAAAAAGTTTGTTGACTTGGATTTGCTGAAGAAGAAAAAAGTCGGCCATACGCACGAGCTAAGCCTGAGCGACGAGTTTTACGATTATTTTAATGTAAACGAGAATAAAGAGACGGAAAAACCAGCTGGTTAAAATGCTCCGCGATGTTTTGATTTATATTTCTGCATTTGTTGGAGTTTTTGCCGTTTCATATTATTTTTTGTCTTTGCGGGCTCTTAAAAAATTTAAAAAAAGACGAGACTTTAAAGACAGTGAGCTGCCGTCAGTGTCAATACTTATTCCGGCATATAACGAACAGGAGACGATTAAAAGAACAATAAATTCTGCGCTGAATCTGATTTATCCAAGAAATAAGCTGGAAGTAATTGTAATCGATGATGGGAGTACAGACAATACTTACGAGTTTGCAAATGAAATAAAAAGTTCAAGGCTTCGTTTATACACAAAGCCAAATGGAGGAAAGGCCAAAGCTTTGAATTTCGCGATTCCGAAATCTAATGGGAAAATTGTTGTGACAATGGACGCTGATTCTTATGCTGAGCCAGATTCCTTGAGAAAGATGGTTAATTTTTTTACTGAGGAAAAAGTCATGTGCGTGACTCCTTCAATGATTGTTTATAATCCTAAAGGATTCTGGCAGAAAATACAGCAGGCAGAATACCTAGTCGGAGTTTTTTTAAGAAAAGCTTTCTCTGCTATGAATGCAATGCATGTAACCCCAGGAGCTTTCTCTTCTTACAGAAAAATATTTTTTGAAAGATACGGAGGATTTGATGAAGGAGGCAACATTACTGAGGACATGGAAATGGCTTTGAGAATTCAGGCCAATGGATACACCTTAAGATGCAGCGACGAATCCGTTGTTTATACAAATACTCCAAATACCTTTAAGTCTGTCCTTTTGCAGAGAAGAAGGTGGTATTACGGGTGGATTCACAATCTTATTCTTTATAATAGATTATTTTCAAAGAAGTACGGGCATTTGGGGCTGATTGTTCTTCCGGTTGCAGTATTTTCCATAATGATGTCAATTATCCTAACTATTTTTATAACATCATCTGCATTGGGAAATGTTCATCGCGAGCTTATCTATTTAAAGAGCATTAACTTTTCATTTTCCAGCGCTTTTGACTTGAGCTTTTTCACGATAGAAAGATTTTTTTATTATTTCTTCAGCAGACCGTCTTCAACAATACTTGTTTTATTCTTATATTCTATACTCTTGACATTCTGGTGGCTGTTGGCGGCTTTTTATTATTTTGTTATAGGGAAAGTCAAATGGGGCAAGCAATAATTATAAAAATGGGGGATTTATGGATTTAAGATGCCAAGACTAAAGGGAAATAAGAACTTAGCGTCATCTGAAGCTGAGATAGACAGGGAAGGCAATAAAGTCAGCGTTTCAAGAGTTATAATTGCTTTTTTGATTTCTGCCGCTGTTCTTATTTTTGCGTTTTCTGCCGGCTATATGGTTTCGTTTTTAAATTACCAAAGAGTTTCTGCAACCCAAAACATAATAAAGAACGATATTTTGAGCACACAACTTTCCGGCGAACTTTTGCAGGAATGCAACGATGACGCATTCAATCTTTTTTCAAGAAAGTTAGATGAATCAGGCGCGTTAATTTCAATAATGGAGGAGAGATTTGGAAAAAATGACGAGAACGTTCTGGAACAGAAGAAGCAATATACTCTTTTGGAGCTGCAGCATTTTCTGGCTGTTGAGAAATATGCCGAGGCATGCAATAAAGATATAGATTTTATTTTCTTTTTTTATTCAAATTCAAATGAGTACGGAAATAACGCTGAAAATATCGGCAAGATTCTTGGAAGGGTAAAAGACCAGAAGGAAGAAAAAGTGATGATTTATTCATTTGATTATGACCTTGATATGGAAACTGTGCAGCTATTAAGATATCTCTATAAGGTTTATTATCCAAACAGCGTTGTTGTGAATAAGAAAATTGTTTTGAGAAATGTGCAGAATATAGATGAGGTTAATGAAGCTTTAGAAAGCAAGTAGGTTCTTTATTATAGAAATATTAAAAAAGGGGTCTTTAATGAATATGCCATGGCAGAATGTTTTAGGTGCGGCGTTTCTGATGAAAAAACCAGGCTTTTTGACATAATATCCAGCAAAGGGCTTGTTAAGGTCTGCGCTAATTGCTCAAGGGAAGATGGAGCTCCTGTTGTTAATAAGCCTACTGATTTTCAGCTTAAGGCTGCAGAGAACCCCTCTACTGTTTATGAGAGGCTTTCAAGAATGCAGGGGCTTGATCCGGTGAAGCACAAGGAACAGTTTTCCAGCGGAGCTATTGGCAAAACCGACGCTGTGAAAAAGCATGAGGCTAATTTGAAAAAGATAATTGATGAAAACTACCAGAAAAAGATACTGCAGGCAAAAACAGCTTCTTCTTACGGTCTTGATTT
>JACOYJ010000037.1 GCA_016181885.1 Candidatus Pacearchaeota archaeon
AGAATCTATATTAATTAAAATTTTCTTAATCTTGATATGATTGCACTAGGTTGGCGTTTTAAGATCTGCGCAATTTCAGAAATAGTTTTATTTTCAGAATTTAATACTTTTAATCTTACATCATCTTCTTCTTTCCAATGTTCGTAAGCATTTGAAAACTTTTGTTTGATTTCTTGCAATCTTTTATGGTAATCTGTTTCTGAACTCTCTTCTTCATCAGAATCTCCTAAGTTATGATTATTATCTATGCTCTTTTCTTTCAGATAAGTTTTAATTGTTTTTAAGAACAAATCTCCAAAATCCTCTAATTTTTGTTGCCCAACCCCTTTGATGTTTAGAAATTCTTCATCATTACTTGGAAGACAGCGAGCCATCTCTCTTAAAGAAACATCTCCAAAGATTATAAAAGGAGGAACATTTCTTTGATTAGCAACTTGCTTTCTTAAAATCCTTAGTTTTTCAAATAGTTCTGGATTATATTTTTCTTGTTTTTCCGATTCTTTTGGAATTAAGGTTTTTTGATTTATTCCTGAAGGTTCTAATAATTTCAAACAAGAATCACAAGCTCCGCAGTTATCTTCTAAAAAATCCTCTCCAAAATATTTAAGTATACGCCTTCTTCTGCAAGAACCATCTTCACAATAATTCATAACTTGCCGTAATTTGGATTTTGCATTATTTTGTGTGATTTCATCTTCTATCTTGTCAATAAAAAATTCATGCTTTCTTTTATCTCCCCTTGAATAAAAAAGAATACAATCACTTAAAAGTCCATCTCTTCCAGCCCGCCCTATTTCCTGATAATAACCTTCAAGGGTTTTTGGAAAAGTATGATGAATAATCAATCTAACATCTGGCTTATTAATCCCCATTCCGAAAGCAATTGTTGCCACAATGATATTAACTTTATCTTTAATAAATAAGTCCTGATTCTTTTTTCTTGTTTCATTATCAAGCCCCGCATGATACGGGAGGGCATTAAATCCTCTGTGCCTTAATTTTTCTGCAATATTTTCTGAATCTTTACGAGAAAAGCAATAGATAATTGCTGATTCTTCTTTGTATTCTTTTAGCATTTTTATAATTCTTTCCATAGCTTTCTTTTTTTCTAAGACTATCAGATTTAGATTTTTTCTATCAAAACTTGAGATAAATATTTTTGGGTCTCTCAAAGATAATTGTTTTAATATATCTATTCTTACTTTTTCTGTGGCTGTTGCAGTTAATGCTATAATTGGTAATTCTGGAAATATTGTTCTTAGTGGTTTGAGATTTCTATATTCCGGACGAAAATCATGCCCCCACTCTGAAATGCAGTGTGCTTCATCAATTGCGATTAAACTTATCTGTATTGTCGTTAAAAATATTTTAAATTCTTCAAGAGCAAATCTTTCGGGAGCAATATAAAGAATCTTTATTTCATTTTTCTTAATTCTATTTTTAATATTAATAATCTCTTCTTGTGAAAGTGAAGAATTAATATATTCTGCATTAATTCCATTTGCCTTTAAATTATCAACTTGGTCTTTCATTAAAGAAATAAGAGGGGAGATAACAAGTGTAATTCCCTCAAATTTTAATGCAGGAATCTGATAACAAAGGGATTTTCCTCCTCCTGTTGGCATAATAACAAGAGAATCTTTCTTTTGAAGAGTGCTTTGAATAATCTCCTTTTGCATTGGTCTGAATTCATCATATCCAAAATATTGTTTTAATAAAGCTCTCATTTTATCCGATACATATTTATATTTTAAACCCTCTCGTCATCAAGCCAGCTCCACCAGCTGCCATTCCCAATTATAATATGATCAAGGACTTTTATATCTATTAATTTTCCCGATTCAATAAGTTTTTTAGTTATCTCCAAGTCTTCCTGACTTGGGTTTGGATTTCCTGAAGGATGGTTATGAACAAGGATGATTTTACTTGCTGAGTTCTTAATTGCTGGTTTGAAAACCTCTCTTGGATGAATTATAGCAGAATCCAAAACTCCTTTTGAAATAAGTTCTTCTTTTATTATGTTATTCTGTGTACTAAGTATCAAAACATAAAAATTCTCCTGCTTTTCATTCTTCAGCCTTTCATAGAAATAATCAAAAACATCTTTTGCACACGTTATTTTCTTTACAGGTTTTTTGGAATTATTATAGCGTTTCCCCAGCTCAGTAATTGCTAGAATCTGCATTGCTTTATTTTGGCCAATACCCTTTATTTCCCGAAGTTCTTTTAATGAGCAATCAAATAAGTTTACAAGACCAAATTTGCTTATTAATCTATTAGACATTTCTATAACATTTTCTCCAACCATCCCAGTTCTTAGTATTATTGCAAATAGCTCAGCATCACTTAGTACCTCTGGTCCATGCTTAAGGAATCTTTCTCTTGGCTTGGAAGAGTCTGGGAGATCTTTTATTTTCATTATAGAATAAAGTGGTATAAATTTAATAACCTTTTTATAAGTCCTTTCCCCGCTTTTAAAATGCCCCCTATAAAATCTCCCCATCTTCTCTTTCCTTAATGAAAGAATAATGTCCAAGGGTGGATAAAAATCATTGAGGAAAGCTTGATGTAATAACCTATATAAACACCACAAGATTTATATAAAAGTAAAGAGCGTCGTTTATTCATGGAAGAGAAAAGGGCTAAATTCATAAGCGCATATGCAAAAGTTCCTGAGAGTTTAAGGGATGATATTATAGTAACTATAGAGAAAAAACCTTATACATGGACTACTTCTTATTTGGAAATTAAAAATAATACTGAATTAGGGAAGAAAATTTTAAAAGCATTAGAAAATATAGGCATAATATGACAGAAAAGGAAAATCTTGAGATTAATGAAGAAATTAAAGAGTTAGTTATAACAAGAATAGAAGCAACCCCATCAAACTTAAGATTATCAATTGGAGGGGGAAAAGGCATGACTAAAGATGAAGTAATAAGTCACATAAAAAATGAAGATGAAATTGGCAAACAAATAATAAAAATGCATCTTTCTTTTCTCAAATCTGCTGCGAATGGAGAGATTGGTAAAGCACTTGCTTCTGTATAAAATGAAAAAAGGAATGATTATTACTCTCCCAAGATACGATGATACTACAGAATATATTTCACAGTGGTCTTATGAAATAGAGGATGCCGGAGATAAAGCAGGAATAGGAATAAAACAACTGAGAGATAAGGATGTAAATAGGAAAGAATTTGAAAAAATTGTTGCAAAACTAAACTATAAGCTAATAATTTTAAATGGTCATGGTTCTGAAACAAGTATTTTTGGACATGATGATAAAGTTTTAATTCAAGAAGGAGCCAATCACGAAATCCTAACAGATAGAATAACTTATTCTAGGTCTTGCAATTCAGCATTTTCTCTTGGTGTTGCATGTATGAAGAGCAATAAAGAGGGGTGTTTTATTGGGTATAATGTTGAATTTACTTTTTATATAGATAACAACTGGGCTGCAAACCCAAGAAAAGACAAAACAGCGGGATTATTCTTATCTTCATCTAATTTAGTGCCAATTTCCATAATAAAAGGAAATTCTGGTTACGAAGCACATGAAAGAGCAAAAAGACAAATGCTGAAAAATATTAATAAAGTTCTTAAGGAAAAAACAAAAGATTCACTTCTAATTGCCAGTACACTCTGGAACAATTATCTTGGTCAAGTAATTTTAGGAAATCAAGAAGCAACTCTTTAACATGCCTATCAAACTCTCCCCCTCAAAACTAAACCTTTTCTTAGAGTGTCCTTTGTGTTTTTGGCTTTCTGAAAAAGGCATTCACCGTCCAAGCGGGCCTTTTCCAAGCCTTCCTGGAGGAGTTGATAGGAAGCTGAAGATATACTTTGATAAGTACAGGCAGCTCGGCAAATTGCCTCCAGAACTGAAAGGCAAAGTTGAAGGGAAGTTATATGATGATATGGAAAAAATGGACTTGTGGAGAAATAACAGAAAAGGGCTTTCCTGGACAGATGAAGAAGGAAATATCCTAGCTGGAGCAATAGACGACTGCTTATTTGACAAAGGTAATTTCATTATTGTTGATTTCAAAACATATGGCGGAAGTGAAATAACAGAAGAGAAAATAGAATTTTACCAAAACCAGCTTGACTGCTATACTCTTCTCTTTGAAAAGAATGGATTACAGCACCCTGGATTCGCATATTTAATCTTCTTTATCCCTATAGAAGTAAAAGAAAATGGAGAGATAAGGTTTGATATTCAGGTAAGGACGGTAAAAACTAATTCATCAAGAGCATTGAAAACTTTCAAAGAAGCCATTAAGCTGATAAAGGAAAAAAGGCCAAAAAAGCACAGCGAATGCAAGTTCTGTGCCTGGGCAGATGACAATTGGAAGTTTGAGTGAGGAAAGCTGTGAGTGGTGTGATGGAAGATGAATAAATTATTAAACAAGAACTGTTTTCTTTTATCATGAAAGCAATGATAATTCCTGGAAACGGAAATACTGACATTTCTGAAAACTGGTTTCCTTATGTTAAAACAGAACTGGAGAAGTTAGGGATTGAAGTTATTGCAGAAAACATGCCTGACCCTGATTTGGCAAGAAAAGAGTATTGGTTTCCCTTTATTGAAGGCAAGATAGGTGAAGACGAGGACGTAATTTTAATAGGCCATTCTTCTGGAGCTGTTGCTATAATGAGATACCTTGAAGATCATAAGGCAAAAATGGCTGTCTTAGTTGGTGTTTGTTATACTGACTTAGGATCAGAACACGAAGAACTAAGTGGTTATTATGATAGTCCTTGGCGATGGGATAAAATAAAGAAAAACTGTCCTAATATAATTCAATTTGCTTCTAGAACAGATCCTTACATTCCTCTAGAAGAGGCAAGATTTATTGCAGATAACTTAAACACAGAATATCACGAATATCCTAATTTAGGTCATTTTGGAAGCGATGTGCAAAAAACAGAGTTTTCGGAAATAGTTGATGTTATAAGAAGAAATTTATAGCCATCCAAAACCCCTATAAACCCTTCTTTTTTCTTAAGCGATTAAAACCTCTTATAAAATCCTAAGCCCAATCCCTTTACGTGCACAAATAGAAAGTTTTATAAATAATGTGCCCGTATAAATTTTATGACATACACAGAAGTTAAAGAAAAGAACAAGAAGAAGTATTATTATAGAGTTAGAAATATAAGAGAGGGCAAGAAATTCAAGAAGAAAAGAATTTACCTTGGAAAAGACTTAAAAAAGTCAGACTTAAAAAAAGCTGGAGAAATAGCTGATAAAAGCTTGCTTGAACACAAAAACAAGCGAGAAGATAAGAACTTGTTAGGTATAAAATCCAAAATAATAGAAATTTTAAAGAAGAATAAAATAAAAAGGGCAGGAATTTTTGGGAGCTATGTTCAAGGAGAGCAAAAAGAAGGCAGTGATGTTGATATATTGGTTGAAATATCTGATAAGAAAATGAGTTTATTGGGTTTTGCAGGAATAAAGGTTGATTTAGAAGAAGCCCTGAGAAAAAAGGTTGACTTAGTAGAATATAAAATGATTAGGCCAGAGCTTAAAAAAAGAATTATTTCAGAAGAGGTTAGGATACTATGAACAGAGATAAAAAATTATTTATTGAAGATATTTTAGAGAGCATAAAAAATATAGAATCCTTTTCTAAAGGCACAACAAAAAATAAATTATCAAAAGATAAACTAAAACAAAGTGCTATTATTAGACAGATAGAAATAATTGGAGAAGCTGTGAAAAATCTTCCAATAGACTTTATAACAAAATACCCAGAGGTGCCTTGGAGATATATTGCTGGCATGAGAGATGTCATTACTCATTCTTACTTTAAGTTGGATTTAGGTAAAGTATGGGAAGTAATTAAAGTGGATCTTCCAACCTTAAAGCAACAAATTCAAAAAATAAAAATGGATTATAAAAATTGAATAAAGACTAAGAAATCTATTCGATCAAAATTATTGGAGTTCCCTCCAAAACCCCTATAAACTCTCCCCTTCTACGCTCAACCTCATGCATGAATGCCCGAGATGTTTTTGGCTTTCTGAACATGGAGAATGGAAAAGGCCTGCAGGGATATTTCCAAGTTTGCCTTCTGGGATGGATTCTGTGCTAAAAAAACACTTTGATACGTTCATGGAAAAGGGAAAACTTCCTCCGGAATTATGTGATAATGCCGAGTGCAAAAATTTCAAGCTTTTTGACGATAAAGAGCTGTTGAAAGAGTGGAGAAACTCAAGAAAAGGATTATGGTATGAAGACAAGGATGGAAATGTGCTTCATGGAGGTATAGATAATATGCTTGTGAATAAGGCTAATGGCAAGTTTATTGTTTTAGATTACAAGACAAGAGGTTTTCCATTAAAAGAAGATACTCACGAATACTATCAAAGCCAATTAAACATATATGCCTGGCTTCTTGAAAAATTAGGATATAAAACTGAGAACTATGCATATTTGCTTTTCTATTATCCTAAAGAAGTCGCAGAAACAGGCGAAGTAATATTTGATAATGTTTTAAAGAAAATGGCCATTTCAAAGGAAGACGCAGAAAAGCTTTTCAAAGATGCATTAAAGTTATTAAACGGAAGTTGCCCAAAGCAAACTTGTGAGTGGTGCGAGGGGGTGAAAGGGAATGATTAATATTTATGTAAAACTTTCAAAATATAATCATAGGACTTATCTGCCTGTTCCAGCATAAATTGATAATAACCTTTTGACCTGCCCTCAATTGCTTGCTCAAGAGCATTAAAATAAGCTAGTTTATTTTCTTTATAGACAACCATAGCATAATACCCCGCACTCATTAAAATTTTGTTCATAATTAATCTGCCCGTTCTTCCATTACCGTCCCTAAATGGATGAATATCTTCATATCTTTTATGAAATTCAAAGGCCAGAATTAAAGGGTGAATTTTATTTTTGTTTGCTCTATACCAATTTAGCAAGTTAGTTAGTTCTTCCCGTACTTTTTCAGGAGGAGTTGTCTGCGAATCTCCAACAATAACTTTCTCTTTTTTGAAGCCCTTTGGATAGGGAATGTTTCCAGCCATAAGCAAGTCTTTTGTAAGGATATGATATAATCTTTTTATGGAAGTTAGGTTAAATTTAAATGATTTCTTTAGATATTCAAATGCTAAAATCGAGTTTTTTACTTCTTTTACCTCGTTTCTATCATTATATTTTGTATCTCCTGTATCAATAATTTCCTTCACTCTTTCTGGAGGTATCTTTGACCCCTCAATATTATTTGAGTTAAAAATAAACTCTTTAGCAAATTCCGTGTTGACGTCCTTATCACATTTCTTTCCATCTAAGAGATTGTCAATTTTTATTGATTTTGATTCTATTTTTTCTGGAAGATTTTCATTATAAGACAAATATTTTTTAATCTGCTTCAGAAATTGAGATTTGAATATTAGTTCCTCTTCAGACAGGGTTTCCAGATTATCTAAAATATATTTTTCTTTACTGAATGTTGAAGAGCCTAAGCCAGCATACTTCTTAATAACAAACAATTGATTCATAAACGAAACTTTTTTAACAAAGTAAATATGGGTCTTTCCTCCAACATCTTTCTTTTCTATATAACTCATCGCTTATACAAACATTTCTTATTTATAAACCTTACCATTTTGGCAGTATAAAAATAGAACATATCATTCGACATTATTAAAAACCTTACCATTTTGGCAGTAAAAGTATTAAATTTGTGCACCGTTTTGGCAGTATAAAAATTCCCCTTAGATTTTAACAGAAACCCAAATCAATCCCCCTAGAGATAAGTTAAATAAAAATAATAAAAAATTAATAATATTAAATTCTAATTAATTAAAACTAGAATTTTCTGTGCTTTGCGTAGCATTCCTTGCAATATACTGGCTTTCCTTCTGTTGGTTTGAAAGGAACTTCACAGTCTTGCTTGCACTCTGAACATACTGCCTTGTGCATTTCTCTTGGTCCACTGCTGAAACCACCGCCGCCGAATCGTCTTCCGCCGTCTCTGCCGCCACCGCCGAATCGTCTTCCGCCGTCTCTGCCGCCACCGCCGAATCTATCCATTATTTGTCCTCCTGATGTTATTTATCTAATAAGGTCAGAAGGGATAAGAATTAACTTTCCTGTTCTAACTTTATTCTAAAAAGATTTAAACTTCCTTTATAAAGTTATGTTTTTGGAAATTTGAGAAAGATTAAGCTCGTTTTTACTCGCAGATTAATGCACTTAGAAATCGCCTTCGGCAGATTTCCCAGCTTATGGAAGATATTAATGTGTAAATATTTCTTGAATCGGGTTAATATAAATTGGCTGAAGGTATATAAACAAAACGAGTCCAAATTATCATTAAAAAAATATCGCGTCAGCCTAAAACTTAACAGAAAAAGAGCGAGGCGTTCGAAGCCGGTCAAGCGAAATCCGAAGATAAGCTTGGACCGATTATTCCACCCCGCTCAATGCTGAAAAACAAGACTCTTAAACTATTTAAGTGTTTCTTTTTGCTTTAGTTTACAATCGTTAAGTTTATATAATTGAGGCTCGTTGAATAAATGTATTTCTTCAATGGAGTTATGAAAGAATGACAAACTTAACTGAAAAAAAGACAGAAAAAGAACTTCATCTTAGAGAAAACTATGAATATATATATGGCTTTTCAGACCCCGAAACTTACTTTGAGAAAGCTCCTCGGGGACTTAATCATGAAGTTGTTGAAATGATTTCCAGACTGAAGAGCGAGCCAGCTTGGATGAGGAATTTTAGGCATGAAGCTCTTGATACTTTCTTGAAAAAACCAATGCCGGGCTGGGGAGATACAGAACTTCTCAATTCAATAAAGTTCGACGATATTTATTATTTTATCAGGTCAAGCAAGCAGGAGGAAAAAAGCTGGGAGGAAGTTCCAGACAAAATAAAGAAAACTTTTGACAGGCTGGGAATTCCAGAGGCCGAAAGGAAATTCTTGGGGGGAGTTTCGGCCCAATACGAATCTGAAGTTGTTTATCATTCTATGAGGGAAGATCTTAAAAAACAAGGCGTTGTTTTTTTAAGCATGGACGAGGCTTTGAAAGATTATGAAGGCCTCGTTAAAGAGCACTTTGCAACAGTAATTCCAATTGCAGACAATAAATTTGCCGCATTGAATTCTGCTGTCTGGAGCGGCGGAAGCTTTATTTATGTGCCGCCTAATACAGAAGTTAAAGTTCCGCTGCAGGCTTATTTTAGGATTAATGCAAAGAATATGGGGCAGTTTGAAAGAACACTTATTCTTGCAGACAAAGGCTCGCGGGTTCATTACATTGAGGGATGCACAGCGCCCACTTATTCGTCTGACTCGTTGCATTCCGCAGTTGTTGAACTTAAGGCAATGGAAGGAGCTTATATAAGGTATACTACAATACAAAACTGGAGCAATAACGTTTTTAATTTAGTGACAAAGAGAGGCGTGGCGCATAAAAACGCGACTGTTGAATGGGTTGATGCCAATTTAGGTTCAAAATTAACAATGAAATTTCCTTGTGTTTACCTTATGGGAGAAGGCGCAAAAGCCGAAATACTGTCTGTGGCTTTTGCCGGCAAGGGACAACATCAGGATGCTGGGGCAAAGGTAATTCACGCAGCTCCCCATACGAGTTCAAGAATTACTTCAAAATCTATTTCTAAGGACAGCGGGAGGGCTTCTTACAGAGGGTTAGTTAAAGTTTATCCAAATGCCGTAAATTCCAAAATTTCTGTAGAGTGCGATGCGCTTTTAATGGATGAGAAAGCTCGTTCCGACACTTATCCAACGATGGAAATCGCCGCAGAAGATGTAAGTGTGGAACACGAGGCTAGAGTCAGCAAAGTTTCAGAAGAACAGTTGTTTTATCTGCAGTCTAGAGGAATGAGTCCAGATCAGGCAAGAATGATGATTGTTAACGGATTCTTTGAACCATTCGTTAAGGAGCTTCCAATGGAATATGCTGTAGAGATGAATAGACTTATAGAACTTGAAATGGAAGGAAGCGTTGGATAATATGCAAGATAAAACTTTGATTCAACAGATGAGGCAAGAACTTATTGCTTTGGGCATTGAGGAGATGTTGACTCCAGGGGAGACTGACGCCGAGTTGAAAAGTCATAAGGGAACTACTTTAATTTTTATAAATTCAACATGCGGATGCGCTGCAGCTACAGCGAGGCCTGGAATTAAATTGGCTTTGAGTCATGAAATTTTGCCAGAAAAGTTAAGGAGTGTGTTTGCTGGCCAGGATATAGAGGCCACTCAACGTGTGCGAGAATATATAAGAGATTATCCATCTTCAAGTCCGTCGATCGCGTTGTTTAAGAACGGGGAAGTTGTTTACATGATTGAGCGTGGGGATATCTTGAGCAGTACACCAAGCAAGTTGGCTGCTGATTTAACCAGCGCTTTTGATAGGTATTGCGTTTAATAAGGATTAATGCTTAGTGAAAGTAAACCCGCAATCTTAGCATAAAAAATTACTCGCTCATATAATTGTGTAGTTTATTATTAACATTAATATTCCCGCAAAATGCAGACTATGAACAATATCTTATTAAACTAATAATTACATTTTATCATCAGTAAATATTGGAGTCTAATTTAGCAAATTTTTATATCATACCCTATTTCAGATTTATTTGGCAGTTGA
>JACOYJ010000038.1 GCA_016181885.1 Candidatus Pacearchaeota archaeon
GAATTTCGTTTTAATCATAGAAATAAAAATATTTATAATCTATTAGTCGCTTTATGTATAAGGAGGTTAGTTTAGTGCGGAATCTGGCTAATCACCTAAAAAATTACTCACTCCTATCGTCGTGCATTTTATTATTAACATTAATGACAAATCTGCGAATGAAATGAGCAGCTATGGTAAAGGATATTAATATTCCCACAAAATGCAATCCATGAACAATATATTATTAAACTAATAATTACCTTTTATTATCAGTAAATATTGGCGTCTAACCTAATATGTTTTTATCAGCATTCAATTTTTAGTTTTATTTGATAATTAAGGTAAATGTTTATCTAAGGGAAATTGTTTTCATCTTGCAACTTTATGCTCTTACATTAAACTCCTTACCACAATAATGATGAAGGAATTAAACCACAGAATGTTAAGTTATGAGCTTGACTTAACACGATAGCAACTTTTATAATCCCTTTAGTTATGCTTTTTTTATGGATTTATACAGAATAATAGAAGTTTCAATGCTTTTGCTGATTTTAATTTTATTAGCCGGTCTTTTAGTTTTTTTGAGCTCCCCAAACTTCACCGGCTTGTCTATTTTAAACTCTGAGGAATATTCTCCCGGAGATTTTATTAAGGAAAAAGATATTGAAGTTGGCGATGGGAAGATAACCATTAACATCGATGATTTTATTCTATCGGGATATAATGATTCTAAAAGTATGGCTCCGATTTTAGGGGAAGACTCGATTGGAATTGAGATTATTCCATATAGTGAAAGCCAAATTAAAGTTGGAGACATAATAACTTTTGAAAAAGATGGCGTGTTGATTGCTCATCGCGTTATTAGTATTGGAACTGGCAAAGAGGGGATTTTTTTTGTGACAAGAGGAGACAATAACAACGCTGACGATGGGAAGATTAGGTTCAGCCAAGTAAGGGGAATTTTGGTCGGGATTTTGTATTAAGGTTGGGAAAAATTATCTATATAATATGGAATGAATTTTTAGCGAGGTTGATATAAAATTAATATGAAAAATATTTTTATGATTAGTTAATATAACCTAAACCGGTTAGATTGTCATTATCATTAATTAAATCTCGCTAAGTGGCAATTAAAATAAAAATAATGGTGTAATAATTTTTTAAGCTGGATCATTCGGAAGTTAGTCGAACAAGGCGTATCTAAGTTAATACGAAATATATTTTTAGGTTTGATTAATTAGAGGGTTATTCTTATTCATAGGGATTGGGTTTTTGCAAATTTAATTTAAAGCTGAAAGAATCAACGCATATCCAAGATAATTAGGGTTGCGAGCAGAGCAACTTCACGAGATAATCCAAAAGCGATGGGGGTTGGGAGTCGAGCAACTTCGCGAAGGAGTAGTTCACAATTAATAACCGGGAGGGGTTGCGAGCAGAGCAATTAAGTTAATTTTATTAAGGATATTCGCCTTCATTTTTAATGGTTAGAGGCAAAAAGAGGGAAGAAAAAATTAGCGCAAAGCAGTTAATTATTTTCTTGGTTCTGATGGCGTTTATTGCCTGGCAGGCTTATATTCTTGTGGCTCCGCTTGGATTTTTTGAAACTGGAGCTAATGTTGCATCTACAGGATTTGTCAGCCTTGAAGTTTTAGTGCCTTTAGAAATTAATATAACTAATCCAGCAGAGGGAGGCAATTATACTTTTCTGCCCGGCGGGCCTTATATTCTTGACTTAAATTTAACGACTAATGAAGAGAATTATTCTAAACTAGCTTTTAATTATTCTCTTTATGATTATAGGCATAATGAATGGGCGGTTCAGGACGCTGCATTTATCCCGAATACAACCTTTAATGCAGTTAGATGGTGGAATCAGCTTTTTGTAACCGGATACAGGGGGCAGGAGGTTTCAAGCGACAATGTTACTTTTTTTGTTTATGTTCCAAATACTGCTCCGCTAATTTATGGTATCAATTCCACTATTTTTGCCTGTGAAGAAAGCCAGCTTGTTTACGATTTTTCTGCGACCGATGCTGATGAAGATTCCATTACTTCTGAAATGACGACTCATAATTTATTTTTTGTTTCCCCAAGCGGACAGTTTAGGACGAATTATTTCTTTCAAATAGTTTCAATACCCTTAGATAAATTAAGCGCAGGCGGAGTCAACTCAGGCTGGAGAACTTATCCATCGACTATTTCAGTTACTGATAATTTCAACGCAACATGCTGTTCTGATTCTAAGCAAACAGATATAACAGTTATTGAAATAAATAATCCACCAGTGCTCACTAATATCCCTGTGCAGACTCTTATATGGAACCAGGGGGAAAACGCTACGCTGTTTGAAATAATTGATGTTAGCGACTTGGAATATGATGTTTATGGCTATGGCGGTTTAACTAAGAATCTGACAATAATAAACTCATCCGGACAGACTGTTAATTTATTCAACTTAAGCTCAAATTCAACCCATGATTTCATTAATTTTACTGCAACCAATCAAACCTCCGGGGGAAATTATAATGTTAAGGTTTGTGTTAATGATACTGGATTGACAAATAAATATCAGGACATTTTGAAATATTGCGGGCAGACAGGCCAGGCTTTCACAGTCTGCGATTCTTTCATATTGACAATTACAGACGAGAATAGGGCTCCGACAATAAGAAGATATTATCCGGCTAATTTGAGCTTTAATAACAGCGGGATTCAGGAGATTTATTTTAATATAACCAAGTATGACCCGGATGGAACCATTCCTGATGCTTATTGGTATGTCGACGGCAATTTTACTGAATACGACTCTGGAAGTTTTATCGACGAGTTTAGATACACGTTTGGATGCGGGATTTCTGGAAAGCATTTTGTAAAAGCAGTAATCACTGATGGATTGGCAAATGATTCTGTGCAGTGGAATGTAACTGTTGAAAATGTTTTGTGCCCATCAGGGCCAAGTCCTGGAGGCGGTGGAGGAGGAGGCGGGGGCGGTGGCGGAGGCTGCAGGTCTTTGTGGGGTTGCAATGCATGGAATTTATGCCAAAACGCAGAATCTTCTTTAGATTTCGGATTAATTTCCGGAGAAGACTATAGAAATATTGAGGGGTATTGCAATGACAATAAGATAAGCAATGACGAGTGCGGTTTCCAGTTCAGAGAATGCACGGACCTTAACGCTTGCTTTTTGAAGCCTCAAAATCCCAATAGATTGCAATACTGCAGGTATACTGAAAATCCAAGCTGTTATGATAATATCAAAAATTGCCACGATGGAGATTGCGAGTTTTTAGTTGACTGCGGCGGATCTTGCAGCCAGTGCCCGTCATGTTCTGACAACATTGAAAATCAGGACGAAGAAGGGAAAGACTGCGGCGGGTCGTGCCCGTGGAGATGCGAGCCAGCGGTTCCTTTATTGAAGAGAAGCGTTACAATTTATATCTTCCTGGCAATACTGCTGCTGGCAATAGCATTGATAATTGTCAAGCTTGCCAGGGTAATGAAGTATCAAAGAGAGATTTCTTCCATAAAGAAGCAGAAGGTTTAAATAGTTACTTTTAGTTATTTTTAGTAATTGTTAGTAACTTAAGATGGGCGGGAAAAGCAAGGAAAATGCTTCTGTAGTAAAAATTGACTCGTCTTTACTGGCAAGAGTGGACGATTTTATTTCTAAAGAGGAGAATAGGTACAAGTTTGTCAATAAAAAGCAGTTTATTGATTTGGCAGTTCACACTTTTTTGGATGAAGTTAAAAAAAGGGGTAAAAATGACTGAAAAATTAAAAGGCGAATATAGAAGATTATCAATAATTTTAATTGTAAGCGCATTATTTTTCGCATTATTTGGGCTAGTTTTGGCTGTTGGTCCAACTTGGTTAGGAGATGACGTTAACTATACTTTAAATGAAGATACCCCTTATTATCATAATCTGTCCAGAAATATTACTGGGGATCTTACTGGAATTACCTTTGCTATTGATACTCAAATAAATATAAATTGGACAAATTCTAGCGGAATATATTCAGTTGATGCGGGTAATGTGTCCAGATGGATAAGAATTGAAAATTCTACAACTGGAAATCTGACAATAAATGCGACATTTGATAATCAAACTGGATTTTTTGTTATTCCCTTACAAGCCACAAATGCTTCTGGTTTTTCAGGAGCCTACTTCGAATTTATGGTGAACGCAACAAACGACGCTCCTAATTTTACCTTTGTAAACTCAACATATAATCTGACAATGAACCAAAACTTCTATAAGGTTTTGAATGCCAGCGATGAAGAAGACCACACTCCTTTGATTATTAATATAACCTCTAATGGAACATGCACCCATGCTTCGTGGAGCGGAAGAAACGCCAACGAGAACTGCTCTTTAATAGCTTTAGGCATGACTTATGATAGGTCATCAAATTACTCGTTTTTCATGAACTTTACGCCGGTAAAGAACGATGTTGGAACATATTGGTTTAATTTATCTGTTATGGATGCTGGAGTTAATTATGCGTGCCCGCATTCATTCTGCGTCAATTCTACTTATAAAGCAAATAAGACAACAGCTTATTCATCAGTTGTTTTATTCAGCGTTCTCGCTTCTTTGGAAGTGAATACCTCTAACTGCGATAATAAGATTTTCCAAGAAAGCGCGCAAAACTGGTGCTTGATTAATGTCAGCACTCAAGGCACTTCAGATGAATTAAACATATCGTCGTATGCTATTTTGAGAAATTACGCTGCAGGACAGTCTGGAGTAGTTAATAGGAGCTGGTTCTTTGCCAACCAAAGCACACCAGTCACTAATTTCTTCAAGCAGTTTAATGTGACTATTAATGCGTCAAAAACTGAAATAGGAAACTGGACTATAAACTTCACAGTTCATGATTTCACATATGCAGAGAATTACACCGCGCAGATAAATGTTTTTGTTAATAGGAGCTCATCTCTTAACGATGGTCCGGATTTGATTAAGCCAAGCAATTTAAACACGTCCATAAATCTTATGAATACTATTAACCTAAGCGTTTACGATGACGATTTGCTTATTCCGGATAAAGAAGCCAGTCTCGGCGGATTCAATGAAACAACCGCTTTTACCAGAACAGTTTATAATCTAAGCTCTTTGGCTTCAACTAATTTGTCTAATTTTACAATCAGCATTGTCAGCATGCCTGTTTCCGGAACAAATAGAACATATGCGCAGCTTATATTCACCGCCAATTCCAGCGAACCCGGGAGCTATATTATAAATATTACTGCTACAGATGTTAATGGAGCTGTTGATTTCGAGACATTTAATTTGACGATAATCAATAATAATGCTCCATCGTGGAATGCAACAGTTGATACAACTTTGATTTATTATGAAGGGAACAATACTTACTTGAATTTTTCTCAAAACGTTACAGATCCAGAAGGAGATGCTTTGACATTTTCTTTCACTAATGATACAGCTTTCCCGTCATTTAGCCTTGGTTCTTCTACAGGAGTTGTCAACTTCACTTCCAATGACACAGATGTTGGCCACCATATTGTCAACATAACAGTCAGCGATGGGTTTTTAACTGATGTTGAGAGCTTCAATTTTACAATTTGGAATATAAATGACTCTCTTTCTATTGAAAGCATTTCTTCAGTTAATGCAACTCCCGCAACTTTGCCGTCTGCCGGAACTCTTAACACAAGCGAGGATAATTACACAACGTTAACTCTTTTCATTCAGGATGACGATTTAAGGATTCCGTCAGCCCAGATAACTAAAGGGCATTATAATGAAACCTTCAGCTTGAATACGACGATTCAGGGAATAAATACAAGCATAGTTAACTTCACGCTATCTGATAGAGTATTCATCAACAATCGGTCAAGATATGTTGCAACATTTACTCCGAGAAAAGCAGACGTTGGAAATTATAATATAACTATAAACGTAACTGATTTGAGCGGCAACGCCGGCTTATTTACTTTTAACATGACTGTTATTTCAACAGAACATGACCCGACATTAAGCGCATTATCAAATCAGTCTTCTGCGGTCAACAGAACCTTGACTTATAATTTAAATGTGACTGACTTGGAAAATGGGAATGACACTACAAGTGTTGTTAATACTAATTTTACTTTCAATTACACTATTTTGAGCGATGGGAGAGCAGATTTGACGCTTAACACAACACAATTCAACCTGACTACAGGAATTATAAATTTAACTTTTAATAATTCCCAACATGGAAAATACCATATTAACTTCAGCGTAAATGACACTACAAACAGGTATGATTTTCAGGATATTTGGTTTTTTGTTTACGGGCTTCCTAATATAACTTCACCGATTGCTGGGGCGATATTTAACTTAACGGAAAATGTTACATCAATACTCAACTTTACTGCAAATCATTCTGTTGGGGATAATTTGACTTATTTGTTTTATGTAGACAGCATTTCCTCAAACGGCTCATACACTTACAGCCAATTATTTTTGAACACGTCTTTTTCGTATTACGGAAACGGCTCAACATACAATTGGAATTTCACTCCAAATTTTAGCGATGAGAGCTATTCAAAATTAAAGAATCTGACAATAATAGTTTATCCAAACTCGAGTTCGCTTGATAATGCAAGCCTCTTGAACAACAGCTTTAACTTTAAATTAAATATCAGCCACACCAACTACCCCATTTCATTTACAAGTTCGATTGGCGACAAGGGACCAACATCTTATGGCACAGATATAACAGTTAATTTAAGAAATCATTTTTCTGATTTGGACAGCGATGATTATGCATACAATCAAACAATTACTTTTACGGCAATTAGCAATGCCTCAACCATAACGAAATCCTTTTCAGGATGGACGCTAACGCTTTCTTCCACCTCGGCAGTTGCTGAACTTATGAGCATAAATGCCAGCGATAATTCTTCCAGCGCCAGGTCTGGCAATTTCACAGTTACTTTTACAGAGCCAACCGGAAGCAGCAGCACTACAGTCACGTCTGGCGGAGGAGGCGGAGGAACAAAAACTGTTCCAGTTTCTCTTAAGATAATTGTGCCAGATCCTGTATCGGCGTATCAAAAAGACAGAATAGACCTTCCCATTACCTTGCATAACACCGGGCAGGAAACTTTGCATGTAACGACTTTAAGCGGGAGTGTTGCAAAAGACGGGGCATTGTCAGAAGATATAAAGGTTACATTCAGCAATGATTCTTTTCCGATTTTGAACTCTGGAGACAAGGTTAATTTGACAATGACGCTGATAATAAATACTGATGAAGTAGGGCTGTTTGAAATAACTATTGATGCTAATGTTAGAAATCCGGAATATCATGACTGGGCCAAGCTTTATTTAACAATAAAAGAAGGAGAGAGTGTCCGGGAGAAGATTTTATTTACAGAGGAATTTATTGTTGACAATCCAGAGTGCGCAGAACTTACAGAGTTAGTTGAAGAGGCAAAAGTCCTTTTGAGCAGCGGCGATGCCAAAAGCGCTGTTGAAAAGGCAGAGGAAGCTTTGGCAGCCTGCAGAGAAATTTTAGCTCAAGCGCAGAATCCCGGGATAAGGCAGATTATTGAAAATAAATTATACAGATATTTAGCTATTGCAAGTGTTGCCGCTTTTGCGGGCGGAATTGCATATTATTCCTATAAAAGAATGAAATTAAGAAGAACCAGGGGCAGTTACGTACAGGAAGATATAAAAAATAGAAAATATTTAGATTAATATTCATTGAAAAATGGTGGTAAAAATGGACGATAAATTAAGAGAGATGGAAGAATGGGTTAAAGAGGCGGTTAAAAAGGGATATTCAAACGGGGAAATAAGAGAACTATTGGAAAAAAGCGGATATTCTGAAGCAGAAATAAAAAGCATACTTTCAATAAGGGCTGGTTTCAGCAAGCAGGATAAGGAAAAAGAACAGCCTGCTCCAAGGAGACAGAAATCTGTCGATGAGGGTTTGGAATTTAACAAAGGCCAGAGCGTTCCAAAGGAGATAAAAGACGTTTATGAGCTGATAAAAAAAACAAGAGAAGAAATGGCGAAAGTTATTGTTGGACAGAGAAAAGTTGTTGATCCTTTTATGTGCGCTTTGCTCTGCGACGGACATGTTCTATTAGAGGGAGTTCCCGGAATTGCAAAAACTCTTATTGTTAAAACTCTTGCTAAAGCCTCCGGATGCAGCTCGAATAGAATCCAATTCACAGTTGATTTATTGCCGAGCGACATTTTGGGAGTTACCACCTATACTCCTGAAAAAGGATTTGAAACTATGAAGGGGCCCATATTCGCCAATTTTATCGTTGCTGATGAAATAAATAGGAGCCCGCCCAAAACGCAATCGGCTTTAATTGAGGCTATGCAGGAGAAGCAAGTTACAATTGCGAAAAAGACTTATGAATTGCCAAAGCCTTTTTTTGTTATGGCTAACAATAATCCTCTTGAGACGAGCGGAGTTTATAATCTTCCTGAGGCGCAAATCGACAGATTTTTATTTAAGGCTTTAATTGACTATCCTAAATCCGACGAGGAAGTTAACATTATGGAAAACAACACGACGATAAGGGAGTTTGATACTTATGATCTTAAACCGATTCTTTCGCCGGCTAAAATACTTGAGATGCAGAGAATAACAAAAGATATTTTTATGGACGAAAAAATAAAGAAATACATTGTTAAAATAATTGAAAGAACAAGGAGGAGGGATTTTAAGCATGGCGAGTATATTGAATGGGGCGGAAGCCCGAGGGCGAGCATTGGCTTGTTTATTGGCGCTAAGGGGTGGGCATTAATGAATGGCAGGAATTATGTAATTCCGCAGGATGTTAAGGATGTTGCGCATCTTGTTTTGAGGCATAGAATTATTCTGAACTATAAAGCAAGAGCTGAAGGAATAAACTCTGACAAGATTATTGATGAAATCTTGGCAATTACGAGCGTGTGAAATGGTAAGAAATAATCTTACAAAAATAGAATGGATTGCAACAATAATTGCAGTTACGGGGTCTGCATTAAATGCATTTATACTTAAAGAAAGTTATTATCTCTGGCTTATATCTAATAGTTTATTCATATTGTTCACATTAAAACATAAACATTATGGATTAATGACTGTCTTCATAGTTCAGCTATTGTTAACAATAGTAGGAATATTCTACTGGTAAGAGAAATAAGATAAAATGGATAAAAAAAATTGGATAATCCCCATTATAATCCTAATATTAATAGCATTAGTTATAATCTTCAGAGAAAAATTTATTGTTCGGGAGGAAGAAATAATAGAGGCTGATTATTGCGAGGCAGACACCGATTGTGTGCTGGCTGTAAATCCTTACAACTGCTGTATTCAACCTGTTCCAATGAATAAGGATGTTGTTGAACTTGATGAAGAGTTTGTTATTTATGATAAAAATTTTGATTACAGTGATTATAAAAGCAAAGAAGATTGTAGTTTTAAAGAATGTCCAGCTTCACCGCAGATTATAGCAGATGTTTATTTAAAATGTTCAAATAATAAATGCGTGACTGGTGCGGTAGAAGATGAGAATTTAGAGTTCTTTTATAACATATCTGTTTCAAATGAATATTATGCGGGTAATTTAAGCATTGAGGATATTGATTCTATGGCTGATCCTATTGAAAATCCAGAGAATTTTACTGAGATTACTATAAAAGAAAATAAACTCATTATTAAACAGGCATTTGCTAAACCAGACCCATGCACCTCCATTAATTATACGGTTCAAAAAAATAATAGTGTTATTAACATTATTCCCAAAATAATTTCTCAAGATAATAATGGAGGATGTGCTGCTGTTCTTGCATATGATGAAGTCGAAATAAATATAATTTTGGAAAATGGAGAATATTTGGTTAACATTTATGATCTTTGGAATTTAAATGAACCATTTTTTAATAAAACAATAATAATTTAAAATGCCGACAAATATTATTCCGCAAAAGCGCCTGAACGTTGAAGTTGCCGATGCGATAAGCGAATTTCAGGCAATAATGAAAGAATTTAGATTGAAAAGGGATATTTATAAACTTTTGTTCAGGGGAAAGGGTTTGGAGTTTGAAGCTTATAGGGATTACACGCCTGACGACGACGCCAACGATATAGATTGGAAAGCAAGCATGCGCTCGCAAAAACTTTTGGTCAAGCAATACAGGGAGGAGAGGGATTTAAAAATTGTTTTTATGATAGATGTCGGAAGCAACATGATTTTTGGCTCTGCAAAGAAATTGAAATGCGAGTTTGTCACAGAGCTTGTTGCGGCTTTGTCTAAAGTAATAATGGATATAAATGACCGGGTCGGGTTTATAATCTTCAGCGACAAAATCCATCATTTTATCGACCCTAAAAGCGGGGAGAGGCATTTTCAGTTTTTTGTCGATCTTCTATCGCAGGCTGAGACATATGGCGGCGCCACTAATTTAGACCTTGCGCTGGAATTTGCTCTTCAGTATTTGGACAACTCAATAAATTCGGTGATTTTAATTTCTGATTTTCTTAGGATTACCCGGGAGACTGAAAAAAAAATCAGCCTGCTCTCGCATAAGTTTGAGACAATTGCTATAAGGGCGAGGGATTTGCTCGATATGACTCTTCCAAATGTTTCCGGAGAAGTCATCCTTCAGAATCCTGTGACTAATGATGAGAGGGGGATGTAAAATGGATTTTATTTTTTCCCATCCGAAATGGCTTTTTTTGCTGTTTTCCATTCCGCTGGTATTTTTCATACATTTTTATTCCCTGGGAAACAGGAAGAAAAAAGCCCTTCAGTTTGCAAATTTTGACGCTATTTCGAGAATTGAGGGAGTTGATTTCTTTTCCAAGAATATTGTTATTTTATTCATTAATGTCTTAATTCTTGCGTCGTTAACATTTGCAATTTCTGGGTTGACTATGAGGACAACCGCTGAGTCAAGCTCTTTTTCCTATGTTTTGGCGATAGATTCTTCGCAAAGCATGGAGGCGGATGATTTTTCTCCAGATAGGATAACTGTCGCTAAGGAGCTCGCTTCTGATTTTGTTGATTCGTCCCCTGTAGATGTTAAGATTGGAGTTGTTTCTTTTTCCTCAAGCTCAAGAATAGAGCAGGATATGACTGAAAAAAGAGACGAGCTGAAAAGCGCAATTGACAGCATAATTTTGAGCGGACTCGGAGGAACTGACTTGTATGATGCAATTTTAACTTCCACAAATTTGCTTATAAAAGAAAATCAAAAGTCTGTTCTTTTATTAAGCGACGGCCAGATAAATGTCGGAAATTTAGATGACGCAATCGATTACGCTAATGATAACGATGTTATAATTAACACGATAGGAATGGGGACGTTAGAGGGAGGGGAAACCCAATACGCGCTTTCTAAACTTGACGAGGATGCTCTGAAAAGCGTTGCGTACGAGACCGGAGGCATTTATTTTCCAGCGCAGGATAAAATCAATTTATCAACTGCATTCTCAAATATATTCCAGCTGACAAAAAGAAAAGTTTCTATAGAGCTTTTCGATTATTTAATTTTGTTTGCTATTATGTTGGTGGTTGTAAAGTTCTTTTTAACCAACACGAAATATGTTGATTTGATTTAAAAAATTGGGCTTACTTAGTTCACTGATTGATATTGCCCATGAACTGACCATATCAAGTTTCTTTGCGCCCAAACCATATTAATAGGAAAACTAATTTTTAAGGGATGGTTAATATTAATTGGCTAATCAATGCATATCAAGGTTAATATGAAAATTATTCTTTATGATGGGTTAACCTAATTTAAACTGGTTTAAATTATTATTCATCAAATTTAGCTAAATGTCAATTAAAATAAAAATAATGGTGTAAATAATCTCTCAAGCTTGGTGATTAGTAGATTAGCTTAACAAAGCGTATTCAAGATAATTGGATTTTGAAGGGATTAATGTGAAAACAATTATTTAAGCGAGGTTAATATTAGTAAGTTGATGATAAGCTAAACAATGAGAGTTCAAGATAATTAGGGCGGGTGGGCTGGGCAAGGTTTTCTATATAAAGTTTATACAAATAAGCCAATTAAAGCGTATTTCGAATAATCTTAGATTAATGAACAAGATTTTTAGCGAGGGTTTATAGGAAAATTATCTTCCGTGCTTGGTTAATATAAATTTTGATGATTAAAAGTAATAATTAAGTCTAAGGCTGAAATAAACAAGTTGAACAGAGCGAGTTCAGATTATTAAGATATCAATTTAGCGAAGCAGTAATTGAAACAAAATTATTTTATCTTCCTTAAAAAAGAAATCCTTGATTTTATTCCCGAACTTTTTCCGGCAAGTTTTTGCTTTTCCATAGATTTCTTCAGGCTTTTTTTATCCAGCTCTGCTTTTTCTTCTTTGCTTAATATTTTGTTGCTGCTTATGATTTCCGCCAGCAATTTTATAAGCTCCTGAAGGTCTGGTTTTTCAGGGCTCATGCCTGAGTAAAGATAAGTTGTCATTATTCTTGAAAAGCCTACAGCTTTTCTGTTATTTTTCTTGAGAAAGAAGTTTTCCAGTTCAGAATATTCCGGGTTTCCTTCCATGTGAAACGCCTCTCTGAAGAAGGATTTTGCGGTTTTATCTATTTCTGACAATGCTTCATCTGGTTTGTCAATGTTAATCTTGGCTATTTTCTGAATATACAGCTCATTTCTGGTTGTTCTGCTTCTTAATAGCTTGATTAAAAGCTTCTTTTCTATTACTGCAAGTATTCCCAGGAAGACGACAACTATTGCAACGCATCCAAGAATTATGTATCCTATATTAGCTGCAAATGACATTTTTAAAAACCTATGGTTTTTATCTTTCAAGCGACTTTCTTTTTATGCCTCTCATAAAAGTCTTGACAAATTTATTTTCCATTCTCTTTTTTATTTATATAAATATGAATGTTAAGAGTATATAAAAAGGTTATTGATGTGTAAAGTAAACCAGCAATCTTAACATAAAAAATGGTGATTAGCCAGATTCCGCACTAAACTAACCTCCTTATACATAAAGCGACTAATAGATTATAAATATTTTTATTTCTATGATTAAAACGAAATTCCAT
>JACOYJ010000039.1 GCA_016181885.1 Candidatus Pacearchaeota archaeon
CTTCTTTGCCTATTTTCATCAAATCAATGCGCGTCGGGTCTATTCTGTCTTGTTGGGCTTCAATATAAGCAACCCCTATTTTTGGAAGAGAATATTTTGACGGATCATCATTTTCTTCTGTGGTTGCGGGCGGGGTTTCTTCTGCCCATCTCTCAAGCCTAAATGAAGGGGTTTGTTGAACTCTCCCGGTCCTTTCTAAAACAGGAGAGCTCGACGATGGAAACGTTAATTCTGCAGACCCGGCATCCTCGAAAATAATTTTATCAGCAATCAATTCATCTTCAGGACTATTTCCAGGTTTATCATCTTCAGTTTTCTTATCTTCATCCCGTATAATTTCCACGTCGCTCTTTAATGTCCTTTTGACTAGCTTTTTCTTTTCCCTCTTTTTCACTGATTTTTTTGCCATGAATTATTAAATATTCTTGAATATATAAAATTTGGGATAATTGTCCAGTAAGGCAAACCCGGTGATTTGATAAGAAAAAGCGGAGAATATAAAAAGTTATGGGAACTTCAAAATGGAGGATGTATAGCATAGAGTAGAGAAAAGAATTAAAACCCAAAGACATAAAGTAAAAAATAAAACAAAATGAAAATGGCAGGCTATGAGTCTTTGCCGCTTTCATTTTAAAAAATAAAACAAAATGAAAAGAAGATTCGTTGTCGGATTCATATTATTTTTCCTCGGAGTTGCAATTGTATTAAGCTCCATGACAGGCATGACTGGTTTTGTGATTTCAAGTAATCTTAGCGCATCGTTAAATGCTGTTCTTGGATTGGTCCCTATAATTGCCGGGTTGGTTATTATTTTTTTAGACAGAAAAAGTGATGACCGAAGAGAGTAGTTTTTAAAATGAAAAAAAGGCTCATTTTGGGATTGGCGTTATTTTCTTTAGGTGTTGCAGTTGTTCTAAGCTCAATTACTGGAATGACTGGATTTGTTATCTCGGATAATTTTGGCGCGTCGATAAACATAATTCTTGGATTAGTTCCTATCGTTGCTGGGTTGATAATAATCTTTTCTGACAGGCATAGGGGCGATGATGATAATTATTCTGATAGAATGAGGGGCAGGGATAGTTTAAGAGCTCATAACGAAGAAGCTCATCATAGAATGATAAGAAGATACATTTCAGAGCACGGACGAGAACCATCAAAACAAGAATTAAAGGAATATATTAGAAAATATCATGAAACCGACGAGTTGGCGGACATTATGGATGAAGGGTAAATTCTGCACGAAATGAAAGTTAGATTAGATAAATGGCAAAAAGAATTTAATAAAAATGTTTATGCTGGTTTAGCTGGAGGGGTTATTAATGTATTTTGCTTAAATAGGATTATCAGAATTAATAACTTCTAAAACCATTCCCAATAATTTTTATATTAAGATTTTTTGGGTGCTTATTTTATCAATAATTCTATTTATCATCTTGGCTCTAGCCCCTTTGTTCAAGAAGAAACTAGTGAAGCTCCCAACCACAGCAAGCTGTGGGGATTTCTTTTTAATTAAAATCTTAAGTAAACGACGCCATTCCATGCGCTTTCTTGTATATATCAAAAACAGAGAATGAAATTTCCTTGATTCTTTCGGCAGCCAGTGGCCGAAGATTATTTTTCTCTACCCAATTGTCCGCCTTCACAATTATTTCTTTTTTCTTGTCCGGTTTTTGTTTTTTTTGGTTTGGGGCTTTATCATAAAATCCAAATAAGGCCAGAAATGGATTTGAAGAATCGTCGGAGGATTTTGACTCTTCATATACGTCTTTATCCTCCAAGAAAAAATCAATTTCCTCCTGAAGATGCGAGAGGCTTTCGTCAGTTGTTCCTTCAACTAAAAGCAAAGCGTCAGAAAGATCAGATTTATCCAGCTCCTGCTTCAATTTATTTATTTCATCATCGTTTAAAGCGTATGAGCGGAAAACGACTTCTGATTTCCCGCCGAAAGTGTAATGCTGGCTTCCCTGTATTTTTTGAGGAATTCCCCTAAATTTAAAATCAATAAGCAAACACCCATAATATTTTCTTTTCAGCGACTTCAAAAAACTATCTTTTGTAAAGTCGTTTGGAAGCTCTCCTTCCAATGCAGCCTCTTTTACTTTAAGCTCTTGTTTCCCAAGCAGGCTTAATTCTAAGAGCAAAGTGTTAAAAACTTTCACCAATGCCGGATTTGTTCCAAAATCTTTTGCCTCGAGCTGAGATGCTGCTCTTAAATACGGCTTTGCCCATCGGGAATAAAGCTTTAGGGAACTGACCTGGCTTTTAAGATAAGTCTTCTCAAGTTCGTATCTTTTTCTCAATTCTTTCTCTGACTGCTCAAGCCACGCGTTAAACTCTGCAACCCTTGGAACAAGAATTCGCTTGACCCTGTCGTTTAAATCTAATTTATCGACTTCTTTTGCATCTTTGACAACCAAAAAAGCATCAATCAATGTTTGAAACCCGGCTTGGCTTAAAGCCATTGCTTTAATGCTTGAATTTCCTTTATTTATATCTACCTTGTCCATCCAAATTTGTTTTAATGAAAGGACTGCAGCATCTTTAGTGCTTGGCTTCTTCAAATCATCATAGCTCTGCAATCTTATTCTAAACTCTTTTAAGTCATAAATTAGATTTAACACAGAACGCAGAACGGCATTTACATCCCCTAAAATTTTAGCTCCCTGCTGCTGCATTATTGAAGCCCTCTGCCCCATCTCTGCAAAATAGCCAGAGCCCGGAGATGAAGAGAAATTATCCACAAGCTTTTCCGGCGACAGCCCAAAACCTTCAATTAAATCAATAATAAAAAAATAAACGGGCTCGAGCCCCTCTGAATTTGATTCGTAGACCAGCCTATGCTCTGATTCCGGCTCTCCGGTTTTTGCGTAATGGGGAGAAATTTCCCGTATTATCTCGTGAACTGCCTTAATTTGCACCATCTTGCTTTGATGAATAAAGGTTAAAGAGTTTAAAAAATGTTTGTCAAACATTTTTTATACAAAGTATTAGAGAATTCTGATGCTCACTAAATACAAATCTTGGCATAAATTGAAAAACTTTATAATATATTAATTTTAAAATGGTAACATTATAGATAAATTTATAAACCGAACTAACAGAGAATTACTACAGAAAAATTGCAATTTAAATGCAACATGAAAACCAGAGAATTCGCAATAAGAAAGAAAATAATAAACACTAAAATTTTTGAGGCAGAATAATAAAATGGCAAGAGACGAAGAGATTAGGGAAATGCGAAAGACAATTTTACTTATGCAAGAAGAATTAGAAGGGCTGAAAAAACCCCCATTTATGCCTGGGACTGTTTTGGATGTCGGTCAAAGAGCAGCGAGAATATCTATGGATGGCGGCGGCATTTATGAAATTCCGGCAGATGAAGGTCTAAAGCGAAAAGTAAAAAGAGGATCTAGAGTAGTTTTAAATCCTGTGACAAAATCAGTCATCGGTTATTCCGAATTTGCTTCTCTTGGCGGGGAAGTTGCAACCATTGATGAAGTATTGGATGATAGATTAAGAGTTCAAAATAAAGGAGAATCTCGCATTGTTCTTAATTCTGTAGAAGGTGTTAAGCCCGGCGATGAAGTAATGTTAGATCCTTCAAAAGCTGTAGCAGTTAAGGGATTTTCAAGAAAGAAAACAAGATATGCTCTTGAAGAAGTTCCGATAGCCCCATGGACAAATATCGGAGGTTTGGAAGAAACAATAGCCAAAGTCAGACAAGAAATAGAAGAACCATTTATTCATCGAAAAGTTTTTGAAAGATATGGGAGAAAGCCTGTAAAAGGTATTTTGCTTTATGGTCCTCCTGGCTGTGGTAAAACAATGATTGCGAGGTCCATAGCATATAATCTTGCTCAAGTAAATAAGGAAAAAAGAGCTACAAATGCAAACGGGCATTTTATAAAAATAAATGGTCCAGAAATTTTAGATAAGTGGGTTGGCAATTCAGAAGCAAATATTAGGAGAATTTACGGGGCTGCGAGAGAAGCTGGTTCTGAAAATGGAAGTCCTGTTGTCGTATTTATCGACGAAGCTGAATCTGTGCTAAAAACAAGAGGAAGCGGGATTTCAACAGATATTTATGATTCTATTGTTCCTCAGTTTCTATCTGAAATGGACGGATTAAATGAACATAACAATGTTATAACTGTCTTGGCTACAAACAGAGAAGACATTATTGACCCTGCAATCTTGAGGGATGGAAGAGTAGACAGAAGAATAAAGGTCCCAAGACCAAATCAAAAAGGAACCAGCGAGATATTCCAGATTTATTTGAGAGATAAGCCCATGCAGAAAACTTCTAAAGGAAAAGTTGTTGATCCAGCAGATTTATCAAAAAAATTAGCAGAAGGAATTTATGATGATGAAAATATTGTTTATGCTGTTGTTCATCCGGTTAATGGAGTTCTAGGAAACTTCCAATATAGAGATTTTATTAGCGGTGCGATGATTGAAGGAATTATTGATAGAGCAAGCACTTATGCTATTCAGAGAGAAATAAAGGGTGAGAAAACCGGGATTTCCCAAGAAGATTTAGAAAGAAGCATTGAAGAAGAATTTATGGAGCACACTGATTTTGCCCAGACTCTTGTAAGAGATGACTGGGAAGGTGTTTTTGGCGGGCAGGGAAGGCAATATCAAAAAGCTTGTGCTCAAGGATATTTAATTTTGGAAAATATGCTGAAAAATTCTGCTCAAAATCCAACTAAACTCGGGGAGGTAAAACAATGAGAAAACAAAAACACGAAGGCATAGAAAATCAACCTGAACAAAACTCTCCTGAACAGGAAAGTTCAGAGAGCCAGTTACCTATTGTAGCAAGTGTTAGAACAGGTCTTGCGGGAAAAGACGACGCTATTTTGCGAAGAGTTTCTGTAGATTATTCTGAAAAATCTGTAAAAGATGCTCTTGATTATATCGTAAGCGCAGACCTTAAAGACAGCGAACTGCCACTTGCAGAAAGCATAAAAAAAGAACTTAATGCAAGAGGAAGCGTAGTTGTTGTAAACGGAAAAAATGCAAAACTTGATGACAAGCTAGACAAATATCTTGTTATGAAAGAGCATGTGCTTCCGGACGGCTCTAAAAAGAGATATAGGGAACTTGAAATAGAAGTTTCAGCTGTTCAGCAAGGCGGACTCTATGGTTTACTTAAGTAAATAACAAGAGATAAGCAAATGGGCTTTGAAAAGAACAAGTTTGCTTAAAGCAGAAAATAAACTCCTTGACCACTTATGGTGAGCCACATTAGCATATTAATAAGACACCTTAAAAAATAAATTTGATAAAATGACGGAAAATGAAATTTAGAGAAGGCGAAGACGTAGTTATAGTGAGAAATTTAGGGGAACGAAGTAATTTTGGCAAAAACTCTTATTATTATGGCGGAACTTTGAGAATAGTTCCACTAAATACCAAAGGAAAAATATTTAGGATTGAAGGAAATAAGATTCGTGTGCAATTGAATGGTATTGGGTGGCTTGGAGAAGGATATCATGGAATTTATGTTCATCCGGATGAATTAGACTTTTTAGATAAGGAACAAATGGCAAAATTAAGAAGAATTCTTCCTGGAATGAAAGACCTCCCAAGACATCCTGTTTTTGAAATTGCAGAACAAGCCCCTGTTTTTTTAGTTGATGATAAAGTTTATTCTTTGGGGGAAGGGACTCCGCAAGATGGAGATAATTTTTATTGGCAAAAGAAAAGCAATAGATTAACAAGAACGCCTTTAATAGAAGTTGGAGATTTTGGTTCTTTAGAAGCTCTTGTTCTTGATAGGGCTCAACCAGATATAGAAAAGATTGGGGAAGCATATGCAAAAGAAGCTCAAAGAGATTTAAATGTTTTAAAGGGATTGGATGGTTTTTTAGATACTCCCCAATTAATTTACAAACTGGTTTTTCCTTATTTGCAAGACGGGCATTATAAAGATAAGGTTTCTGAATTATTGGGGGCAGAAAAAAATAAAGATGTTGTTCCAATTCCTCAAAAAAAGACAGAAGTTAAACAGAGATTAGAGCAGATTGCTGATAAAATAGAAATTGAGGTAAAGAGTTTAATTGAACAAATTGAAGAAGATAGGAAAGAATCCATTAAAAGAACAAAGAAGCAATCTAACTTAGATGATTTGTTTGGTTATGAAGAACCCAAACCCTGCACGGGAGATTCATTGTTAGAAAGAGCATTAAATGGAAGAAATGCGGCGATTGTTGAAGGAGTTGTTTATGAGCTAGTTGCTGAAAGTGATAGTTATAAAAAACATGTTCAAATTGGTGGCAAAAGATTTTCCTTAGTTAAAAGAGAGGAGCCAAAAAGAGAACCTAAAACAGATTTTGAAGTTGGGGATAAAATTAGAATGAATTCTAAAGCAAATGAGAATGGGAATTACACTATGACAAAGGAAGGAAGTGAAGGAGAAATCACATCGGCGGGGGGAGCAGGGGTGTATTTTATTAAATTTACAAAGATAACTGGGATGAGGCCACATGATGTCCCTGTTTCATTTCCTATATTAGAAGACTACATGGAAAATATTTCAAAAGTTGTGGTTAGAAATGGAGCAACTGCCGGGAATTTAGAAGACAGATTTTTAGCTGAGTTGGGGAAAAAAGTCAGGGTTGATGCGTTAAGAGAACATCTTTCAAGAGATAAAATAATTGATTTGTTAAGAACTAAAGATGCTGAACTCTTAGCAATGGCTGGAAGAAAAGAATATCTGGGAGAAGGATTTGGTTTTACTCAAGACGAAACAGGAGAATATTATGCTTATATTGATTTTCCTGCAATAGCAATAAAAAGTGAAGAAGATGGAAATTATTATTTTTATGATAGAACAAAGATTGCTTTAAGAGTTAGTAAAAATCTTGGAGATCTTGACTGGGGTGGAACTTTCTATATGGTGGATAATAACGGACACCCTTATGTTCATAATCAACAAAGAAAAAGATTTGCAGAAATATGCCAAGGTGAGGCAATAAATGTGATGCCAACTAGTGGAAGAGATATGGGAGAGGTTATTGCGAAAAGATTAAGAAAAATGAAAGAAGTTCTTATGTTTGGCTATACCTGGAAATTTTTTGACCCGGTTCATGAGGGAATAAACTATAATAAGGATACTCAAAAATATAGGAGAAAATTATCTGAACTACAGGAAATGAATATTCCAATAATTGTTAAAGAAGAATTAATAAAATGAAAGAATTAGACTCGTTGCTTGGAGAAGGAGAGCCTGAAAGAAAACCAACAATAGTAAGTAACGGGCTTGATACTCTTCATATTACCGAATATGCTTTTGAAAAAGCTTATGCTTATGCCAGGCTTGCTGTGCAAAAAGCAGGAAGAACAATGGAATGCGGGGGATATTTAATTGCTCCGAAAGATGCGCGAGACAGAATAGCTACAGATTCTTTCTTGGCAAAAAATCAGGACGTAAGCGGCGGTTTATTCACAATTGAGGCTGAAGATGTTATTAAGGCGGGAAGAGAAATAAATGAAATAGGTTGCAGAGTTTTGGGGTGGTGGCACAGCCATGGAAATTTAGAGACATTTTTCTCAGCTGCAGATGATAATGGGCAAAGAACAGTATTAAATGAAATCAGCGCTTTCAATTATATAACGCAAAGCGAAGAAAAAGAAATAGGAAACTTGGAGGTTAGAACAAAAAACGGAAAAATTGTTATATTTGACAGAAGAAATCCTGAGAGAAAATATGAGATTGAGGTTGATGGAAACAAAAACAAAATTTCTATTGCTAAATTAAGATTACAACAAGAAAAAAGAACCGGCTTTGCATACGGATTAGTTGTTAATAATAGAAAAATAAAAAAAGAGCCTTATGCAGAAATAGCAACGAGAGATTTGTGCGGTTTTTGCAGAAATTCCCGGGATAAAAGCGTTCCTGTGAATATAACTCTTTTTGATGCTGGAAAATTTAAAATTGACGAGGATGCGTTAATGGCTGAAATTGAAGATAGAGTAAGAATGCCGCCAAGATTCTTCAGCTTCTTTGGCAGAGGAAAATATAAAGGGAGGCAAGGACAAACTCCATTATTTAATCAACAGACTGTATCTTTTGGTGGTTATGATTATCCAACTAAAGAAGAAGATGATTTTTATATGGTTGAATTTGGAACTCCTGCTCCAAAATATTCAATAGGAGATGAGGTTAGGATAACACGCGGGGCATATAAAAACGAAACTGGAAAAATTGAGTATGCTTATAGGAATGGTTTTTTAAACATTATCCGGCAAGATGGAAAGGTAATAGGTACTCAGGTTTATGATGTGGAATTAATTGAAAAACCAAAACCAATTAATCCTGCTCCAAGCAATTCTCAACCAATAAAAGAAAATACTCCTTCTGATAAAAAGGACAAGCAGAAACAAAGAAGCCAAAAGCAAAATGGATTTGATACTTGGTTAAGCGGCGAAGAAGCAGAGGGAGGCAAGAATTCAGGAGGAGAAAATGGCAGTAAATGATAGATACAATAGGCAGGAATTAATCAGCGGCTGGAATCAGGAAAGATTGAATGCTTCAAGGACTGTTGTTTTTGGTTCTGGAAATTTAGCTAATTACACTCTTGTTTCTTTGGCTGCCTTGGGAATTGGAAACGTAGAAATTTATGACACAGCAAAAGTAAATTTAGATAGAGAATTTTTATTGTTTCAGGCAGGGGAAGGAGAATACAAGGCAAAAGCTTTAGAAAGAATGCTTAAACAAATTAATCCGGTTTCGAGAATACGAGGAGTAAGCACGCCAATGTCTGCCCCATTATTAACTATAATTGGAAAACCTGATGTAATTATTGACACTACAAATTCTCAAAAATCAAAAAATGACATTTTAAAATATGCAATGTCAAGAGGAGTTAGAGTTATTTCTGCTTCATCAGATAGAGATAAAGCTGAAATGTATTTCATTGATTCAAGTACAGAGCAAAAAGATGTTTCACTTAGTGCTTATGAAGGAAAGAGCCAGGGAGCAACTACAAGCGGAATAATGGGGGGAATTATAACAGAAGAATTAAGAAAAGCAGTTATGCCTTTTAATGCCTCTGATCAGCCAGTGAGAAAAATAGCATACTCTCTTGCATCTCCGCGAAGATTCTCAGCCGAAGATGGAAAATTAGAAAGAGAAAATTTGAAAGACAAAAAAGTTTTAGTTGTTGGAGCAGGAGCATTAGGAAATTTTGCAGTTTTAGGGGCTGCTTTGGAAGGCATAGGAAACATAGATGTTTTGGATTTTGATGACATTGATTCTACGAACTTAAACAGGCAAATATTGTTTTATGACGCTGTTGGAAAAATGAAAGCCACTGCTTTAGCAGAAAGAGTTGCAGAAATAGCTCCAAGAGCAAAAATAATGGGATTAGTTGAAAAATTAGACGAAAATACAAAATATTTTCAGGAAAATCACCCAGACGCTATTCTTGATTGTGTTGATAGCTTTGCTGTTAGAGCAATTATTAATTATTTTGCTGTAAAAAATGGGATTCCTTTAATAAGTGGCGGGACAGACCCTCGTTCAGGGCAGGTAGTTGTTTACGAGCCTGGAAAAAGCGCGTGTTTAGATTGTAAATTGGAAGTTGAAACTGCATTAGCTGAACAGAGAAAAGCTGCTGGTTGCAGATATGCCCCAGATCCGAGTGTTATAATGACCAATCAAATTGTAGGAAACATGATGGTTGGGGAAACTCTTAAAGTATTAAACACAGGATATGGCGAACCTATTAGAAGAATATTAAAATACGACTCAACAGTTCCAGTCAGGGGCGGGCTTGTTGGTTCAGATGAAGCATGCGAATGCTCAAAACCAGAGGTTGAGGAATGGCTAAAGCAGGTTGATAAAAAAGCAAGGGGAATAAAACACCGCAAACATTAGCGATAGTAAAGATATGGCAATTATTCAGAATAAGCTGCAAGAAATTTAGAGAGCCCTTAACAAATGCTTAGGATAGCAGTAAAGAAAAATAGAAAAAGGTTAGGAAATGCCAGAATAAAGAAAGATGCTGAATTAAGAAAGTTGGAAGATGATATAAAGAGCATTAAAGAAGTAATTAAATAATTTTTTTAAAGACTTTTTAAACAGAGGCTACTTATTAAACAAAAGCCAAAAAAGTGTAAAGTAAACCCATAATCTCAACATAAAAAATTACTCACCCCTACCGTCGTGCATTTTATTATTAACATTAATGGCAAATCTGCGAATGAAATGAACAACCCAGCGCTAAAGCGCGGGG
>JACOYJ010000062.1 GCA_016181885.1 Candidatus Pacearchaeota archaeon
GGACTTTATTCACTATACAGGCAACAGGCAGTGATTTCAGTAGCTTGAAAATAACTCCAAAAGTTGTAGATTATAAAACCTCAAATGGATTTAGTGATGTTAAGGTTGATTTTAAATTTAAAACAACGACGATGCCTGTGATAAGACTTCAGAAAGGAACGATGAGATTATCAACCTAAGGATTAACGCCCCCACGAAGACTTTAACTATTTAGTTTTCCCAGTTAAACCCTCAACGAAGAAAAATTAACACTAAAAGGAAGCTTTAACTCAATGCTTTCCAGAGATTTTGTTCTTTCTCTGAAATTAAGTATACCTATCCCTATTATCTCATTTGTATCATTGTCTTTAAAGATAGTAATATCATCATCTATGTCTTTACCGTAGTTTGGTTTAGAGTCACCTATGAATATTGTCAAGTAGTCCCCTTCTTCTTCTCCGTTTAAATACTTAACGATAACTCTGAGGTAATTTGCTGGTGATTTTTTGTATTTAAAATATTGATAATAAAAATATCTCTCATTGCTTTTTTCAATAATTTTTAGTGGGTTTTGGATGGTTAGCTTTATCTCTTCTTGAGTAACATCTGGATGTTCTACCCTTACATGCTCCCATTGCCTATTAGTAAGCCTTATTTTTCTTCATGATTTATCTTGAGTTTCAAATATATAATTTTCCATTTATCATATTCACCAGTCAGCTTTTGTTTTTCTTTTCTCGGTCAAGCATGAACGAAGGATAAGCTGATTAGTTCCCCCAATCCGCTTCTTTTTTTCGTTTTATCTCTGAAATTTCCCGCAGTATATTCATTTCTTTTGCCGAAAGCAAATCCTTATTTTTTTTGAAATTCTTGAATTGCGTTCTTGACATATCTGAATAAAGAAAATTCTTGCTTTTCAAATGCCTCTCATAATTTTCTCCTGGAATTGAAATTGCGACTTCCATATCTTCATGAGCTTCTTCCACAGATTTGTTTTCTGATTGAATGTTTTTGACTTCTCCAATCTTCTCTCCCTGTTCGTCTATTAAATGAAGTCTCGAAATTAATCTCCCCCCATCAACCCTGACTCCAAAAATTGCTGGTTTTGCGCTTCTGAAAACATATTGATGCAAAATTCTCAGCTTGCAGATTGTTGAAAGCCCCATTAGTCTTTTTTTTTCTATATCCTTCGCTTTTTGTTTTCGGAACTCTACAAGGTTCTCGATTAATTTGTATATAACTTCGTCCCGCAAAACTTTAACACTTCCAATTATTTCTTTGGCTTCTTCGTCAATATCGGTGTTAAACCCGACGACAATTGCATCAAGCTCGTTTATTTCTATATTGGCTTTTGCCTGCAATAAATCCTGTTTTGTTATATTTCCAATTCCAGCTTTTAGTATGGGGATATTGTTTTGCCTTAGCAAAACAAGCAATGCTTCGAGACTTCCAAGAGACTCGGCTTTTGCAATTATTCCGTGTTTGTCTGTTTTTATATTTTCTGAAAGTTCTTTCTTGAATTCTTTTTCCAAAGCTTCTTTGTTTCCCTTAAAAATTACAAAAGGCATTCCGGGAAGAATATTTATTTTGTCTGTGAATTGCAGCCTCAGCCCAGTAGATGCCTGAACTTTTTCTTTAGGCTTAAAAATTGGGCAAAGAGGCTCTATTTCTTCAAGAACTCTTATTCTTGTTATTGCCGCTTTCCCGTCGAATGCAGCCACAGCAATTTCATCATTTTTGCTTAGTGTTCCGTCATAAAGAATCGCCTCGACATAATTTGAAGATTTTTCTTTTTTAACTTCAAGCAAAACACCTTTAGCATCTTTTCCAAGCTTTATTTTATCTCCAAGATATTTTTGGCTTAATCCGCAAAGCATCATTATTAACTCCTGAATTCCGTCGAAAGTTTTTGCTGAACAAGGAACCAGCGCTATCTTTTTTGTGAAGTCGTCAATATTAAAGTATAAATCCGCGTCAAACCCAAAATTATTCAACGAGCCTATTAAGGTTAAGTATCTCTCGTCAAATATCTGTTTTATTCTTTGAGGTTGAGATTCAATTATATCTTTTATTCCTGTTTCGCTTGTTTTTTGCCAGCCAGAAATATTGTCTATTTTATTCAAAGCAATAAGGAAAGGGGTTTTATTGTGCTTCAAAAGCTGGATTACTTCTGCAGTCTGGGGTTTTATGCCTTCATTTATGTCTATAACGAGAACAGCCAAGTCTGCCAAGCTTCCTCCTCTTTTTCTTAAATTTGTGAATGCTGCATGTCCAGGGGTGTCTATTAATAAAAATCCAGGAATATTTAATTTAAGGCCTTTTTTTTCAATTAATGGGCAGGCTTTTTTCAACTGTCTTGCTGGGTAGGATGTGAATGAAATTTTCTGTGTTATTGCTCCTGCTTCTCCTTCCTGAACAGAGCTTTCTCTAAGACAATCAAGGATAGATGTGTTGTGGACTAAAGTTCTTTCAGCTACAAAATTATGTGTCTTTGGGACAGTAAAGTCATAGACATAATTTTCTGGATTTTTTATTTCTTTTTTTGATATTACTTTTACGTAATTTGAATCGTTTTCCAAAAGTCTTCTTATCATGAGAGAAGTCGAGTTTTCTTCTTTTATTCCTTTAAGTACGCTGGTCAAGAATGCCTCTGTAAAATTCTGGCTTTTTAGGTATTTATTATAGTAAGGAATAATTTTATTTATTTTGATTCGCAATTTTAATTTTTTTAGTTCATCTTTTGGAATAGGGTAAATATCAAAAACTCTGCTTGATTGTGCTTTTTCATAAGCAGATATTACTCTTGCCAATTTTCTTTTGAGCCTAAGATTAAAGCTTGCAAGGAACCTGCCTAAATTTTTTTTATTAGCTATTCTAAGATTATAAAAGCCATTCTTTTCATAAATAACTGATTGTATTCCTAAGTTTAGTAAAAGGATTGAACAGTGTTTTATCATTATTTTACTTTTACTTGTTAATTCAATGGAGTAATTGATATGAGAAACATATCCATCAGTATCGATTAGTCCTGCAAAAAAACCCTTAAACACTTCTTTATTGGATTGCGCTATTTTTGGAACTTCAATTTTTGATGATTTTTGTTTATCGGGAATTCCAATTATTTCATTTATAAATTTTTTGAAAGTTAATCCCCCATTATTGATGGTGGTCTGGCATGTGTGGTTTGGTCTCACAAATGATTCAAGATTAAAAATTTCTTTTAGATATCCTGCATAAGACTCTTGAATTTCTTTATCATTATTATCTAAAAGCACTTGGGTTTTGCTTAAATGCCCATCTCCTGCAATACATCCTAATAAATACCCCAACTTCTCTGGCTCATGCAAGTCAGGTAATTTTACTTTTTTGCTTGTATGTCCTGCTCTTTGTTTTTTCGAGGAATTCTTTATTGTCTCTATCATTCCATATAAGTCTTCATCTAAAACCTTGAAGTGGGCGCCTATTTTAATCAGGTCTTTAATTCTTATTCTAGATTTACCTAATGAATCTGCCAGATGTTTTATTGATAAGTTTTTCTCTATTTTATTTATCCCTGATTTTCTTATTTTTTCAACAAATCCCTGGGAATTTAAGTTTAGAAAACATAGGAACTCCGATTCTTTTAATTTATCGAAGATTATTTTTTTTATATCAAGGTCTTTTATTTTTATCTGCTTAGGCACAAGGATGTAATCTCCAATTTTTAGATCTTCTGCCTTGGTTTTATTTTCTAGAAGACCTGGAAATTTGAAATAAGGGTGCTCCGGGGTGGTTTTTATGATATCTCCGTGGGCTGTCTTTATCTCCATTAAATACTTTTTTTTCCTTTTCCATATGTGGGACGCTTTAGTTGGCAAAATATCTGTTTCATGGCTGCTAAAAAGAATTATATTATCTGTTTCTTGAATTAGATCCTCTCCTTCTTGCTTTGCTTTGGATTTATCAAAGTTTTTTTCAAAAAGCTCTTTTGCGGTTAATATAGACCCGTCTGAGAGCGGTATTAGAGTTTCCCCGGATACACATTTTCCGTGGTCAACATGTCCGCAGACTGTAACAATTGGCTGGCGGATTTTTTGTTTTTCCATAATGAATGAAGATTTAGTTAAGTTAAAAAGGTTTTTGTATAGTTGTTCTAGACAATATAAAACTTTAAAAAGGCATGTTTTTAGTAATTTGTATGGCAGATGATAGCTGGTCAAAATTAGGAAAGATTTGTGCTTACACAGGAATTGGAACACTATTATTTGCAGGATCATTGATACTTGGGAGGGGTAGTGATAATGGTTGGGGTTCTAGAGGAGTTAGAGATATTTACAATTTTCAATATCAAGGAAGACCTGCATCAGTACAAAGAGATGACAGAATTTTGGGAAAAGACACATATTCATTTCTTCTACCAGATAGTAACTTTATTTATGAAAAGGTTATTAGGAATGTTAGGACTGATGATAATAAAATAATTGAAATATCTAATGATCGATTTAGTTGGCATATTAGAAGCGCAGAATAGATTTACTTGCATGTTTTACTTAAATTTGTAAAGAATAAAATTAATTAGCTCTTTTCTTTGACTATTTTTTATCTAGTTCTTTTCTGACTTTTTCTATAGAAATAAATCCTTCATTTGACATCAAGAATTGCTTTAGTTGCTTTTTAATATCAATTCTGCCCTTTATTGCTTTCATTTTAAATAAAAATAAAGGATAAAGGCGTCCGAAGCCAGCAGAGCTGATCCGAAGACAAGCTGAATGCTGATTGCCCCGCTTTATCCGCAAGAGTCTTATTTACAAAGATTAGTGTATATATAAGGATTTCGTTGTTGCTTTGAAGATGGTAATTATCTACAATAATATTTAAATAATTGGAAAAACACACTCTTTTATGGCTGACGGATTTTGTTTGTTTGTGTCATGAAAATAGAACAAGAATGCTGGTTAAAAAGGTTTTGAAATTGATTGTGATTATCAAAGCATAAATTTTTAAGGTTTTCTTTCCCTCGTCCAAGGCCACGTTTTGCAATAAGCAGCAGAAGGAAGAAGTGTGGAGTTTAGTGTGTTGGAGGGTGGAAAGGTTTACTTCATTCTCTCACAATTTGTTCCATTATATTCAAACAATTCTCCATATCCGCTGTCTACAATTGCCTTATTAACCAAGATAGTTTCTTCATTAACCTTGACACTTATCCAGGCAATAGTCCGGTTATATACATCTAAACCCTCCCTCTCAATTAATACCTCTCTTCCTAAAACAAAAGTAGAAAGAAAAATCTTTGAGTCTTCATATCCTGTTTTGCCTTGTTCTGGAGTATCCACACATAAGAGCCTTATTCTTTCTCCAAGTGAAGTTTCAAAAGTGTCTCCGTCTGTTATGTAAACTGCTGTTTCATTGCCTGTCTGAGGAAACGAGTTTTGGTTGGAGAGAAGTTTTAGTGAAATAAATATAAGAATTGCTAGAACAATAAGAGAGATTGTGATTATGATTGGGGTTTTGATGGTTACTCTCATTGCTAAGATAAGCAGAAATTATTTATATAATTAGGGTTGGATTGGGGAGAGGGGAAGATGGAGAATAGGAAATTCTAAATGGGCCTAATTTATCTATTTTGCGCTAAAGGTTACAAAATCTGTAATTATTGATACAAAATAGAATATGCAGATTAATAAGAATAGCTATATTGCACTAAGGTTTACAAAATATGTAATTTTTTATACAAAATAGAAGGGTTTATAAACTTTGAAGAGGTATATCTATTATGGTAACAAAATATGATGTGTTTGAAATAGTTTACAAAAATAGGTCTTTGCTTAAGCCAATCGAGGTAGTTAAAATATTGAATAAAGACGAGAGAGAGTATCATGTAATTCATAGATATCTGAGAAAACTTGCAGATGAAAATTTACTTATAAAAAAGAGGCAAGGTTTTCAGGCAGAGATTTCTAAAAAAACAGAATTGCTTTACAATTTAATCCTTTATTGCATAAAAAACGGGATAAATTATAATTTTATTTTAGATAAAAATTTTGTACAGTTTATTAGCGATTCATTGCAAAGAGAAGAGATTAATTTCAAAAATATTAAGCTCAATCCCAGAACCATAAAGAAATATGTGGATATTCTAGATAAGTATGGGATGATACTTATTCTTTCAGAAAAGCCGTTGAGGGCAAAGATATTCCATAATGTTCTGCTTAATAATCTGCTCGTTTATTTTGGATACAAGCATTTAATCATAACTGAAAGTTCAAAGAGCTGCATTCCAGAAATAAAAAAGGAGTTAGGTATTTATAGAAAATTGAGAAAGAAAGACGAAGTGAAGTATCAAAAGATCATAAATGAATTTGAAATCCCATTCATCTATCATAGTCTTTCTCTGGAAGGCAATCCTATAACTCTCCCAGATACGGTTAAAATCCTAAAAGATAAACTAATCCCGGCAAACTTAAAAGCATACGATGTTGATGAGATAAAAAATTATCAGGAAGCAATGGTTCGTATGCTTAAAGATACAAATGAAAGAAAGCCCTTAAGTCTGCAGGCAATTCTGGATTATCACAGGCTGGCCTTGAGGCATCGTTCATATCTTGCTGGAAGCATACGGACAATCAATGTTTTTATTAAAGGCAATCCAAATTTTAAAACCACCCCCCCAGAGAAGATTAAAAATGAGCTTGATAAATTATTTGAGAAATATAATGAGTTTATCAAAAGAAAAAATGTCCCATTAGAAGAAATACTAAAGTTTGCAGTTTACTTCCATAATGAGTTTCAGCACATTCATCCATTTGAAGATGGAAACAGCAGAACAACAAGATTGATTGCCTTTCATCTATTGCAATCTTTAGATGTCCCTATATTCGACATCCCTTTCGGATTATTGGATGAATACTTAAGCCGCACAAAAGGCTCAAAAAAAAGAGAAGATATTAAGCTTTATCAAAGCCTTCAAAAAATAATTCTCTTTAATCTTAAGAAGATAAATGAGAAAATGTCTTCATAAGCTCTTTTAAATGAGTTATAAAAATGTTATTGTTTTTTTGCCATTTTTAATATTTCTTGGAGTTTTATTGTTTTTAGGAGTTATGGGGTTTTTAGGTTTCCTTTCATTGAGAAGATAAGTGGGGGAAGTTTAAAAGATTAGTGAGGTGGTGGGAGGAAGAAGGGGGGAAAGAGGCTTGAAACGCAGGATAGTTAGAATAAAACCTATCTTTAACTATACTATCATATCTTAAAGAAATTGGCTAAACTATACGATACCATAGTAAAGTTTATAAACTCTAAAATTGTTTAATATTCATGGATATTGAATCTGAACTTTACAAACAAAATCCCTGGTGGGAAGGGAAATTTGAAGAAAAAAGCATACCCAGGGAAATTTATTTGAATGAGATAATTAGGAATATAAAAAGTAAAGAGATTATATTCCTGATGGGATTAAGAAGAATTGGAAAAACAACTATCTTAATGCAGACAATAAGACAACTATTAACTAAGACAAGGCCAGAGGATATTCTCTTTATTAGGCTAGACTCGTTTAATCTATTAGAGCATTCAGTTCATCAGTTAATTGAAGAATATAGAAAGATTCATAAGAAGTCTGTTTCAGATTTTTTCTATTTATTTTTAGATGAAGTTGCCTCCAGAGATAATTTTGAACAGGAGTTAAAGAGTTTATATGATAATGAAAATATAAAAGTTATTTGTTCTTCATCAATTGCTACTTTGATGAGAGATAAAAAGGCTCGTCTTACAGGCAGAACTAAGACAATAGAAGTCATGCCTTTAACTTTCCAAGAATTTTTACAATTTAAGGGAGCAAAACTAGTTAAAGCAGACAAAGCAAAACTAGAAAGTTATTTTAAAGATTATTTGAAAATTGGAGGGGTTCCTTATTATGTTTTAACAGAAGACAGGGCTTATTTAAATGAGTTAGTCGAAAGCATTGTATACAAGGACATAATCGCATATCATAAAATATCCGGAGAAAAATCTGTAAAAGAATTATTTGTGCTGTTATGCCAAAGAGTTGGAAAGCCAATGAGTTATAATAAACTGGCAGGATTATTAAAGATTTCAGTGGATAGTGTCAAGAGATACGTTAGCTATTTTGAAAAGGCATATTTATTTTATGTTGTTGACAGATATTCTAAATCTACAAATGAGAAGATAACATCCCCCAAAAAGATCTATATTGGAGATGTAGGAATAAAAAATATTATAACCGAATTTAAAGACTTCGGGGCAAGTTACGAAAATCTTGTATTTTTAAAGATTAAAGATAAAAATCCAAGTTATTACTTAGAAAACTCAGTAGAGATAGACTTTATCACAAAAGATAGTTTAATCGAAGCAAAATATAATCAAGAACTTAATGAAAAGCAACTAGAAGCATTTAATGCAGTAAAGTCAAGGAAAAAGGTTATTGCTAATGGGTATAAATTTTTCTTAGATTGATTTTTGGATGTTTTGAAGAAATGGGTTGATTTGAGGTTGGTTTGGGGTTTCCTTTCATTGAGAAGATAAGTGGGGAAAGTTTAAAAATGATGGGGGAAGAAACTAGTTAGTTTAACCTATCATTAAGTAAAAAGATTTAAACTTAATGGTTTAAGTCAATCACCATAATGCTTAAAAACCCCGTTTACATGGTGTTAACATGGAGCAAAACAAGGATTGGCTTGAAAGAAGATATTCTCTTCTTTTGGAGAAATTTAGAGAAGGCGAATTTAATAGAGATGAAGCCCTAAAGGTTTTAGTTGAGCGGGGCAAGGTTGATGCTGATAGTGTGCCAGTCATATTAACCGAACTAAAGAATGCAGGATATTTAGATATTCGGCTTGACCCCAAAGACTCCAGAAAAAGACTCTATACTCTAAAGTCAAAAGGAGAGCTAATAAAAGAGAGCCTGTCTCTGAATAAGGAAGTCTTAACCCGACAAGATATTGATAGGATCCTAAAAAAGTCTGCTGACTTAATCAGGACACGAGTTGATTATAAGTTCATACTCATATTATTGTTTTTGAAAAGAATCTCTGATAAATGGGAAGAGGAGTATCAAAAGGAGATTAAAGAATTAGAAAAAGAGGGTCTACCAGAAAAGACAGCCAAAGAAGAAGCAAAACGCCCAGAGTATCATAAGTTTGATTTGCCTGAAGAGTATCTCTGGGATAATCTAAGAAAGGAAGTAGAGAAACTGCCAGAAAAGTTTTCTGAGGCTTTAAAGAAAATTGCAGAAAGAAATCCTGAATTAAGAGATGCTTTAGAAAATACTGATTTTATTCAATTCACATCTAATACTGAAAATGCAGAATTACTTAGACAGCTTGTTGAGCTCTTCTCTGAAAAGAAACTTCATCATGTCTCACCTGATGTTTTAGGAGATGCTTATGAATGGATATTAAGATACTTTGCTCCAGACAAAGCAAAAGAAGGAGAGGTTTATACTCCAAGAGAAGTTATTCAATTAATTATTGAAATGTTGAAGCCCTTAGAGAAAGAGAGTGTTTATGACCCAACATGCGGAAGTTCGGGTATGCTTATATCTTCTTATAAGTATGTTGAAGAAAATCAAGGCAAGGATTCAGCAAAAAAATTATTCTTATTTGGTCAAGAGTATAATCCTAAAACTTTGGCATTAGGAAGGATGAACATGTATATTCATGACATTAGAGATTTTAATCTACAAGGCGGAGATACTTTAATTTACCCAAGATTAAAGCAAGGTGATGAACTGCAAAAGTTTGATATTGTAATTGCTAATCCTCCATGGAATCAAGACGGTTATGATGAAGCAAGATTAAAGCAAGGGGAATTTTGGAAGACTCGTTTTAAGTATGGATTTGTGCCAGGACAGTCCGCAGACTGG
>JACOYJ010000063.1 GCA_016181885.1 Candidatus Pacearchaeota archaeon
GACTGGAACAATTTGGTCAACTCCTTTTAATACGTGATATCCATGTTTCCAATAAGGCCCTCCACAAGTGGCGCAAGAACCCATTGAAATTACATATCTAGGCTCAGGCATTTGCTCATATAATCTTTTAACACGCAAAGCCATCTTCATTGTTACTGTGCCAGCAACAATCATCAAGTCAGACTGTCTTGGTGACGCCCTCATAACCCCCATCCCAAAACGATCCATGTCATATCTGCCGGCAGCTGTCGCCATCATCTCAATAGCGCAGCAAGCTAATCCAAAAGTCATTGGCCAAACAGAAGACTGGCGCGCCCAGGACAAAACTTTGTCCACAGAAGTCACTATAACATTATTGCCATGCCTTCCTTCTAAAGATCCTGCGTCAACAGAAAAAGCATGATCTGCCTTTTTCACAATTTTGTCCTCAATTGAAGTTTTTCCCATTTTAATTTAAAGAGCGAGAAATATATAATATTATCTATTTTTCGCACGTGGCTCAGACGCTACGCATCTTCGCGACTACTGACGTACCCCGAAAAGAGTACCAACTATCAAAGTCCTCGTCGCCATAGGCCTTGACACGAAGCCTGCCGTCAAGGTCGTCCGAGCTCAGGACAGCAACTCTTGTTTGTGGAGAATCTACATTTCCAAAAGCATAAAACCACGGATTTTTCCTATAATGTTGAGAAGCTTTTGCTAATTGTTCAGCATTTTCTTCTCCATTTACTAAAGCAATAATACCTCTATTTTTAGTCAAGTCTAAAGAGCTTTGGCTTTCAACTTTAAATCCATAAGGAACAAACCTAACACTTTTATCACCGCTGTATGAAATCCCATTATCATCCCTTGAAAGTTTATCTCTAAGTACTTTTTCATCCATAAAAACTCTTCCATCTATTAATTCAGGATTATCTTGAAGATACATTCCTTCATTAGGAATCCATCTAACTCCAGTATTCCCAGAAAGCCAGTATTGCCTCAAAGTATCAACAACTAATTTTGCTGTTTTAATATTTTTATTCTCCAAAGAAGCATGAACCAAAGAAACTAATTCGGGCATTGTAGGCATCCTAAAGCCTTGTCCGTAATCTACTCCCCTCAATCCTGCAAAATCTAAAGGTCCAACTCCTTGAGCATTAAAAGTCAAGCCACCATCTAAGTTCATTGCAGTTAAGCCTACAGCTTCTTCAAACCTTGGCTTGGTTATCTTTTCTGTCATGTCTTTTCGATTAATGCACCCTTTAAAAAGATTTATCTTCAAAACAACTCGCTCAAAATTTTCACTCCTACTTAACAAACTCAACTCCTTCAAGTTTTTCAAATTGTTTGTCTCCTGTCAAAAATTTAACATTCATACTCCTTGATAGCATATAGCCCAAACAATCTATGTAAGAAAACTCTCTCTTTTTATATAAAAGCTTAAGTTGATTGGCTTCTTTTATAACCTCATCAGAAATTTCTGCAGTAAATGGTAAAAATCTGTCAAAAGCTTTATCAGCTATTTCTTTGCCATATAAAAAAAGAAGTCTGTAATGGAGTTCCATAAGATTCATTCTAGTAGTTATAATTCCTATGTTCAAATAAGGGGCATAATTTTTATTCTTGTGAACTATTTCGAACAGAGCATAAGTATCAAAAAATAAATTCATTTTTTAAACCCTATTTAGCCCACTCTTTTCTAGATAAATCTTTCATTTTTTGCCCGGACATCTTTCTGTTTTTTACCAATCCAAAAATATCTGAAAGATCCGCCTGCTTTATTATATTAATTACTATCTTCTTATTCTCCTTCAGCCCCTCTTTTTCTACAATTTCTCTAGGTAAAACCACCCCGAAAGAATTTCCCCATTTCTTAACAGTTACTTCTACTCCCATTTTATAATAAAGCTAAGTTTAGTTATACATTAATTATACTTAAGTATAATTTATAAATCTTTCTATATCAACTCGCTTAATATTTTCGCCCCCAACTTAACAGTCATTCCATCTTTATCCAAATCAGGATTTATCTCAACAATATCCACCGCCCTTAAATTCTTCATCTTATTTATCCTCTGAATAAAATAAATTAATTGTCTGCTTGTTAATCCGCCAGGCTCTCTATACCCTGTGCCTGGCGCAAAGCATGGATCAGCAACGTCAATATCTAAACTTAAATATAATTCCTTGCCATTAGCAAACTCCATAATTGTGTCGCACGCATTTTCAATGTTTAAAAGTATTTCATTAATATTCATCATTTTTATCCCGCTCTTCCTAATAAAATTAAGTTCTTCTTTATCAGAATTTTTCAATCCAACAATCAAAACATCTTCTGCTTGAAACCCTCTTTCAACTAAAGCCCTAAGCCATTCTTCATGTGTCGGATTTTTATTTGCGGGCATGCAATCGGGATGCGAATCAAAAACAATCAAGCATGGTTCTTTCTGATTTTCTTTGCAATAGTCCTTAAATGCTTTTCCGATAGAATAACTTATTGAATGGTCTCCCCCTAAAAAAATAATTTTGTCTTTGTCAAAGCTTTCAAGAGCATTTTCATAAATCAGCTTATTAGTTAACTCAACATTATTATTATTATTATCAAGATGAATTTCCTCCAAGTCAAGCAATTTAACGTCAATTGGCTTGCCCTGCTCATTGCTATAAATCTCATTCAAGCTTGCAAGTATCTCGTTTCCTGCCTTCCCGCATCCTTGAGTCCTGCCAAGTCCGTTAATACCAGGCACCTTGATTATTTGCATGAAAGTGATTAGAAAATTGTGTTTTTAAGATTATGGCTTAGGGCAAGAAAAAAGCCATTAAAGAAACTGATAATGTCATTTATTATCTACCAGCACTTTTTGTCAAATATAATAGTTAATTAGGAACAGATTTACAGGCTATTTTTTGAAATATTCATGTTTTGTACTCTAAAGGGTAAAACAAGCGCCTAAAAGCATCATTAATAGATTAAATTAAAAATGTAAAACCCGGAACAAAAACCCTAAAACCCAAAAAGAAAACTATTTAAAAGAGTTTTCCCTAGTGTAAATAGGTTAAAAGGAGGGTAAAATGAAACAGTTAGTTGCATGGATTTTCATCATCATTGGTGTTTTGATGTTGCTTCCATTGCTCAATTTGACTTTCTTGGCAGGCGTTGATGAGTGGTTAATAACACTCGGATTCCTTGTCATAGGTATTGTCAAGTTAACGTCTAAATAAGCCTAATTTTTATTTTTAAAATTCTTCTTTTTTATTAAATTTACTGGTAAGTTTGTAAAAAATGGACAGTTTTTACGAAGAATTAGCCTAAACTTGCTTTGATTATATTGTTCTACTTACATTAAAATTTAGTTTATGATAAATAATCTTAATGTTCCTTAATTATCTTATTCTATCAACTCTATATCAAAAAAGCGTTTTCACATTAACCCTATTTTAATTAATATTAACTTGAACTCGTTTTGTTTAACTTTTTAGATTAGCCTGTCAATCTAAACCCGCCTTAAAACAATATTAACCCCCAATCAAAAATAATCATATTAATCCATATTCATTTTAATTGCTCCAACCCCGCCCTAAAAAAACGTGTCCAATTAACCAATTTCATTCCGGCACCAGCGCAAAAAAACTGTAATCTTTTATTTTCGCAAGCTCTTTAACATCCTCAAGGCTGACTTTTTTAATGTTTTTCTCGTATTCATAAAGTTCTTCGGCTTTTCCGTTAATCTCGGCCGTTAAAAGTTCCATCATCTGAACTTGGGAATCTTCAGAAGAAATCTGATAATTACCTATAATCTGCTCCTTCACCTCATTCAACTCCTTCTTCCCAAGATTTTTTGCAACTTTTCCGAACTCCTCAAGAATCAATTTCTTTACAGGCTCAACATTTTCCTTTGTCGTACCAACATATATTAAATTATAAGCGAAATCCCTGTTAACTGATGAAGCAGCTTTAATCGCATATGCCATGTTTCTTTTCTCCCTTATCTCAGAAAATAATCGAGAGGACATTCCTCCAGCCATAAGTGTATTCAAAACCTCAGCAGCATATGATTTTTTATCTCCAGCTAACGGAGAATGATAAGCCAAAACAAGATTCGCTTGATCAAGCCCTTTTCTTTTTTCTATCTTTATTTCATTTCTCATTTTTATTTCAAAACTTGGAACTTTGTTTTTTTCTTTTCCAAAATTCTTTTCAGCAAAATCAACTAACTTGTCAAAATCAGCATCGCCAATAACGCAAAGAATCATATTATTCGGAGTATAAGTTTTTTTAAATCTCTCTAGAATTTTTTTTCTGTCTATGGAATTCATGCTTTCATGCGTCCCAATTAAAGGAATGCTAAACGGAAAATCATAAAGAAACCTATGAATTTCATCAAAGACATAAACCATTGGATTATCCCTGCTCATATTTATCTCTTCAAAAATAACCTTCCTTTCCTTTTCAAGCTCTTTTTCATCAAATAGGGGATTCTTAACCATATCAGACAAAACTTCCAGGGCAGTATTTAATTTGCTTGAAGGCATCTTGCACCAATAAGCGGTAATGGCCTCATCGGTGAAACCATTCAATATCCCGCCTTTTCTTTCAATCTCATCGGCAATTTGTTTTACATTTCTGGTCGGAGTTCCCTTATAAAGCATATGCTCAATATAATGGCTTATTCCTTTTTCAGAAGCAAATTCATTAATTCCCCCGCATCTGACTGCAAATGCAACAGAAACGATTGACAGCTCTCTCTTTTCGAAAATAACAGTCATTCCATTTTTCAAAACCTTTCTGAAAAATTTGGGCTTCATAAATAAGGCAAGAAAAACTAACTTTTAAAGTTATTTCTTCAGTTTCTCCTCTTTTTTCCTCTCCTCGATTTCTAATCTGAAGATATCTTTAATATAATATCTAGCCAGCTCTTCATTTCCTTCTTCAATTACTTTCCCCAATTTACCTTTGTGAATTTCAACTTGTTTTTTAAGTGATTCAATTCCTCTCGCCAATCTTTTTTTTCGTTTCATCTTTAAGTTTTTTTAAGTAGTCCTTTAAAATGTTCAATAAAACCAACACTTCACCTTCATTTATCTTAATGTTTGGAGATTCTTCATCCCTCACTAATCTATAAACATGAAAAAACCTTTCAATCTCTTTATTATCGGCTCCATAACTCAAAAGCAATTTTTCAACACCTTTATTGCTAAACTCTTTGCCTTTCAACAAGCATTCAATAATATAACAAACTCTTATCCTCATTATTAAAGAGTATATAAGAGAGGGAGAAATATCTTTATCATCCAACTTAATAAAACTCTCGGCTATTTTTATTATTCTTCCAATGTCTTCAAAATTCCAATTAAACTTTCTAAAGTCTATGCTGCTATTCCTCAAATCTTCTAGTAAAACAGGATTAAGTAATGTTTTAGCTTCTCTTAAAATAGGCATAATAAATAGGGGGTAGTTTCTTATTGTCTTTTTTAATTCGTCTAGAGAAACAACTCTTGCATCTATATCTTCCAAGATTATTTTTATTTTGTTGTCTTTCTCTTTTGTTATAATAAGAACATCTACATCAGACTCAGTTTCTTGCTCGCCTCTTGCATAGCTGCCATAAAGATAAACACCTAGGATATTAGGCATAAATTCTACAAGGTTATTTAATATTCTTTTTTTTATTTCCTCAACACCTTCCGGTAGTATAATTACAACTTCCTTGCCGCTATACTCTTTAGGAACATAAACAGCAGCGCCATTGCCTATCTCAACTGCTTTCTTTATAAGTTTCATAGTATATACGTGTATACACTAATATTTAAAGATTTCTGTTAGCTAATTTTGAAAGCGTCAGCAGAAAAACTAATTTTTAAAGCTACCCATACTATTAAGCCCAAGCTAATAAATTAACGCCCATAGTTTAATCCCTTAGACAAGTTTCAGATAATAATGAGAATTAGCTGCCCATTTCATTCGCAGATTTGCCATTAAGATTAATAATAAAATACGCGGCGATAGGAGTAAGTAATTTTTTATGTTAAAATGAAGGCTTATTTATTCATACTTCAAAACTAAATCCAAAGCCGGGCTGTCATAATCCTCACTTAAAATCCTTGTGTTTGGAATAACGCAATGCCCCCTAATTTTCCCATCTGGAGGCGTTAATACCGGCCTGACGACGTTTGTCTTTCCTTGCTTAGGATAATTTTCATTGTAATTTCTGTTCCAATCCCCTATGATTCCAAAATCAACTCCTTCAGCATCGCAGATTTTTTTCATTTCTCCATGCCAGGCAATGCAAACTCCGTAATAGGTTGTATCCAAAAGTTTTGCAAGTTCTGTAGTTTTTGTCCCTTTATATGAAGCAAAACTAATCCCTAGTTTAAGAAAATGTTCTTCTGCAAATTTTCTTGAATCATCGTCCTCATATCCTATATATTTTGTAAATTCCTTGATTCCTTCATATAAATAGGGATGAACTCCCTGAACTGGAGAATGAACCACGCGGCTTTTTGTTTGTGCAATTACTTCTAAAGTTGTGCCTGGCTTGACAGTAGAATGAATAATTGTTAAATTAGGATTATATTTTTCTATGGCATCGCAAACCGAGCTCACAAACCTTTCTTTGCTTGGAAAAGAAATGCAAACATTAAGTATTTCAATTCCGCTAAGATCATCCTGCCAATTTAATTCCTTAATCCTTGCATCAAACTCCGGAAAATCACTGTAAACTTTGTGCAAAGAGCTTCCAATTTCCCCATAGCCCATTATTCCTATTTTCATTAGCCAAAAAAAGAAAAAATAGTTTTTAAATATTGTATGCCAAAAATTATATGGATTACTTATTCTCAAAGATTAAGTATCGCTCCCTAGATCGAATTATAGATGAACTTGAAAGGTACTTACTTCTGAAATATTATGTACCTTTCCCCTCCAAGCTCAAAATCGTCCAAAACCTTAAAATTTTCATTGATAAATTTTAAAATCCATCCTCTTTGAACAGAAAATTTTTTCCTTGCCCCTAAACTTCTTGTTGCAAAACTAAGAACAATCCTCTCACATAATGGAGCAATCTCGTTTAAGAGTTCTTTAGAGTAATCTCTCTTAACAACTTCCAAAGAATCTATCACCTTAAATAAAAAAATAATTCTAGGCTTATCTTGTTTTTTTATAATTTCTTTTATCTTATCTATATTAAACAAACTTTCATGAATTGCCTTTCCTTTAATCTTATTTTTTTCAAAATAAAAATTCATCAGCTCTACAAACTGCCCAACAGCCTCTACACCAACATAGCTGATTTTCTTGTCTAACTTAGAAAAAATCTCGTAGCTCAGCCCATTAATTCCTGCTCCTAAATCAAAAACAGTAAAATTTTCTGGAAAATCCTTAAAACATCTTGAATAAACTTCTTCATAATAAGGATAACGCTCTTTAGTTGATTTATGCTTCATTAAAAACCACTCAACGCTTTCATCTCGTTTATGAAGAACTTTCCTTGAAGAAAAACCTGAAAAAATCTTCCTTAAGAATTGTCTTGTTAGCTTAATTTTTTGATAATCCGCATTTCTTGGCTTATCAAACTTTTCAAAGGCCATTTCAACATCTTTTAAAGGCAGCTGCGAAAACTCTTTCTTTTGCATGATTTTTTCAATGAGTTCTTGTTTATCCATTTTCTACATCAGTAAATAAAAACGCCCAGATGAACTATTCCTAGAGAGGAATTCTGATTAAGAGGATTCCTGTCGCAGTTGAGGTAAAGCCTATCGTCGTTGGCATTGGACCTGGCAACTTGTAGCCAATTAACCAATCTTATTAAAAAAGATTCTCCTAGTCAAAATATTTTTTGTTGGCAAAAAACATAAAGGGAGCACCGCTTCTTCAAGTTTCACAATTAAGTTACTATTTGTCGAAGTTGAATTTCATGGCTTAAAATAAATCTTAATGATGCGCTAGTTAACTGGCGTGTAGTCCATTAGTTCTTTCCTTGTTTTTCAGTTGCTCATGCTGAAAGCGCTGGAAAAAACTTTCTGGGCAAAAATCATAAGAAAGACGTATTTAAAAATTTATTCTGAAAAGGCCAGATTTTGAACCCTTATATCTGAGAGAAAATCTTTAGACATTCTTTTACTAACATTTAATAATTCTATTCCAATTATCTTTCCGTTTTTATCTAAGTCTATAATTGTTTCATTATCAATCTTCCTATTGTTAAAAAAATCTTCTCCGCTTATTTCAATGTAAACAGCGTCTGCTTCTTTGTCAAATGTTATTTTCATTTTTTTATATTACATTTATTTAAGATAATAAATAGTAATTACCTTTATATAATTTTCTTTTTCATAAACCACTTCAATATTTGCCCTAATAATGTTCTTTTTTTGCGTAGTATTTTCCTTCTTTTTTTGACAATTTATCTGGGTATTTTATTGCCTCAATCACTTCTTCTTCAGAAATTTTTCTCTTTTTCATTCTGTCTTTAGCGTGTTCTGTAAAAACAATTTTCATTTAAATTCAAGCAAAAACAGAAATATAAACTTTGCTCTCAATTTTTTGCGTCACACACCCCAAAATTTCTTTTTACTCAACCCTGCTAGTGAGCCAAACTCCCAGCATTAAAAACAGGAAATACCCCTAGAGAGGAATACTGATCAAGAGGATTCCTGTCGCAGAGGAGGCAAAGCCAAACGCCGACGGCACAGGACCCGGCAACTCGGTCTCTTTGAGGTTTCAAAAAATAAAGGGTTTTTCCAGGCTCGTATTTATCAATACCTGCTTTTCTAGTAGGAAACCCTTGAGAATTTAAAGAATCTATATCAGCCCAGCCATCATCTTCTAAACACCTTTCAAGGGGAACTAACCTTTTGATTGGATTTTCTTCATCATCCAATCCCGTAATTGTGGCTAAGTCTAACCCTAAAAATCCCCCTCCCTTTGGAAAGCTGGCATTAAGCCATACCCAATGCCCATAATTTAAAATTTTTGAATATTGTTCTAATCTTTCTCCCTCAATCAAATTTCCTACAGCATCATACAGCACCCCTCTTCCATTTAAAGCATCATTAACATTTCTTAAGTGAGGCATAAATTGAGCAGGCGTTGAAACTGCTAAGCCGAGCTTTAATACCTCAACATGCGCTGGCTCATATTTCAAACGATTAAATCCCTGGTTCATTGAAATAGCAGAAGCTGCAGAATAGTTTGCATCGCTTCCATCAGTTCTAAGAGAATGAATCATTGCATAATCACTTGGATTTATGCCTGAAGGAAGGACTAAACCTGAAATAGTTCTGTCTAATTGATACACTCCATCAGGAAGTTTAACTATTACTTGATTGGGCGTTTCAACTTTTGTCCCTATTGTTTGTTGCATATTTTTCCTAAAAACCACGTATTTTTAAATGTTTCCATATTGTTAAGTCAAGCTCATAACTTAACATTCTTGAATTTTATATAAAAATTATTAATCGACAGGTTTAAATATACTTTTAAGTTTGTTTTTATGTTTCTCT
>JACOYJ010000023.1 GCA_016181885.1 Candidatus Pacearchaeota archaeon
TTGTAAATATTCGTAGATGTTTGATTAGATCCATAATTTGTAGAATTGCAAAAAATAATAGCAGTCAATTATGTATTAAAATATTTAAGCGACTCAACCTAGCTTCAAATAGATAAATTATGTATCAACAAAGAAAAAATAAAATTTCTGTAAAAAAAATAGCTGTTTTTTTAAAGAGAAATTATGAAGGAAAAGATTTCAATGTGACTTCTTTTAGTTCACTTAATAATGTGAAAAATAATTCTATACTTTTTTATTCTGCTCTTGCAAATTCGCAGTTCAAAATAAAAGATAACATAAACTATGATCTAAAAAAATTAGAAAAATTCAAAAATATTGTTCTTATAGCTACTGATGAAATTTAAAAAAAAGTTAACATGCCAATAATTTCTTCAAAAAATCCAAGATTAGACTTTCAGCGTGTAATAATAGAATTTTTTACAGATGATGAGTTTAAAGCTGGGATCCACAAAACTGCCGTTGTTGAAAAAAACGCTATAATTGGGAAATGTGTGTATGTTGGTTCAAATTGTTACATAGGAAATAATGTAAAAATTGGTGATAAAACTAAGATATTAAGTAACACCTGTATTTATGGCAAAACAGAAATTGGTTCTAATTCTGTAATACTATCCAACACCACAATCGGTAGTGAGGGATTTGGTTTTAGTTTTAATCCGTGTTTTCTTTCAGTTGTTAGGAAGCCATTTTTCCAGTCTTCGTTTCCTAAATCAGGCTCGCCTCCGATAAAACATTTTATTATTCCCTCACCTTTTCCTTTAACTCTTTCGAGTTTGTGGGCTACAACTGCATCGCCGAACAAAATGCAAGTATTTCTATCGCTGTAATCGGTCATATCTGTTAAATGTTCTGCTCCCACGACAAGAATTTCTCTTTTATCTTCTTCAACTTTTAGAATATTATAGCTTTCTCTTAACGCAAAAATCAAGCCAGTGCATCCAGCAAGTGTATCGTGGGTTGCTACCTTTGCATTTAATTTTCCGGCAATATAGCTCCCAGAATTTGGAAATTCTCTTTCTTTAAAGTGCCTGTTTGTTGCAAAAATTATTTCGTCCGGATTCAAATCTTCTTGGGCATATAAATCGAGAACTGCCTCGTCAGCCATTTGCAAAATATTTTTATCAAATGAAATTCTTCTCTCTTTCATCCCGGTTCTGTTAATTATCCATTCATCGCTTGTGTCAATTATTTTTTCAAGATCAGCGTTAGTAATAACGTTTCTATCGTTTTCGCCTCTTGGAGGAATGTAAACACCCGGAGCTGAGAGCCTTATATAATAATTGTCCATAAACCAGTCACTTTTGTTTTATTTATATGGTTTTCTGTAGTTTTTTGCTTAGAAATGCTTAAAAATGAAAGGTATGTTTTATGAAGATGGTTAAATTCATTGATGCACATGTTCATTTAGGCTCTATTCCATATAACAAAGTAGAATGGGGCAGTTTTGCAGAATATCAAAGTATTTCCAAGAAATTAGATATAGAAAGATATTGTGTTGTACCCATAGGTTTACCAGAAAATTTTGTTGACAATTCCACCCCCAATAACAAGATGGTTTTGCAAGAGTTAAAAAGAGACGATTCAATAATTCCCATCTATTGGTTTAATGTTTTTGACTTGCCAAAGTCTATTGATAAAAGATATAAAGCGGTTAAATTTCATCCAGATATCGGCGAAGTTTCTATAAATGATAAAAGAGTTGTTGACTTTGTTGGTAAAATGGGTCTTCCGCTTTTTGCGCATACTAATGAGAGTAAAGATTATTCTAACCTGGGTCTGATATCTGAATTAGCCAGAAAAGTCAGTGTTCCCGTTATTGCAGTCCATTCAGGGTCTGTTACTAGAACTTTTTTTAGATTAGATAATTATAGGTTTCCCGATAACGTTTATTTTGAAACTTCAGGAATACAATATGCGATTATATTAAAAAAGATTTATAATATGTTTGGAGCCGAGAGGATTGTTTTTGGGAGTGATTATCCATTTGGAGATCCAAGGGTTTCTTTGGCTATGATTGATACACTCAATTTATCTAATAAAGAACATGAATTAGTAATGAGAAATAATATCTCAGGGATTTTAAACATAAAATGAAACTTGGCGATGTTGAAATTCATTGGCTTGGGCATTCCGGGTTTTTAATAAAGAATTCAAGGAATATTTACATTGACCCGTATAATATAAAGGAAAGAGATGAGAAGGCAGACATTGTTTTGATAACTCATGGGCATTACGATCATTGCAGTTTGGATGACTTGAAAAAAGTTGTAAAAGAAGGGACTAAGATTTTTGTTACCGCGGATGCACAAAGCAAAGTTACAAGATTCGATTTTTCAATTGATATCTCTATTGTTGAGCCTGGAATGGAAATTGATTTAGGTGAAATTAAAATTGCTACGATGCCGGCCTATAATATAGATAAGCATTTTCATCCAAAAGAAGAGGGATGGGTCGGTTATATTCTGAAATTTAATGATTTGATTATCTACCATACTGGGGATGCTGATTTAATTCCAGAAATGCAGAAACTTACTGGATTTAAACAGCCAAATAAAAGATTTATTGCTCTTCTTCCTATTGGCGGAAGATTCACTATGAGCGCAGACGAGGCTATTGAAGCTGTGAAAGTTATTCAGCCTTCTCTCGCTATTCCTATGCATTGGGGTTCGATAATTGGCACGGAAGAAGACGCAAAAGAGTTTGTTGAAGGATGCAAGGAAGCAGGAATTGATGCAACTATCTTGGAGAAGGAGTAAAACTATTTTTGAATATTTTGTAAACAATTCGAGAAGAAAAGTCTTATATACTTTAATGAATTTTATAAATTATGAGAAATAATTTAGGAAAGAAATTGTTGGGCCGTTCTACGTTGTTTATTTTAGCTTCAATCTTGGCATATGGTTTGTATGATTCTAAGAGATTCATGTCACAAAATGCTAATTTTCAGAGAGCTCACAAAATGGAGAGTGTTTCTAATAACTTAATTATCGCGAGTGGAAATCTGTCATTTTATAGGAAAAGAGTAGGCCAAGCTAAACCACCGATGATTGGCAGAATAGTAACTCATCCGCCTCATCCTGAAAGAGCAATGTATTACATAAATGAAGGTATTAAGGTGTTAGGTGACGAGGAAAGTTTTGACGATACATTAAGATTTGTATATAACTCTTTACTTGGTGCAGCTCCATTAGATACCCCATTTACAAATCAAAAAGAATTGATTGGAGAGATTATAGAATATGCTGAGAGAGAGGCCGCTTCTGCTCGTGATGCTGGTTCGAAGGACTTGCGAGATAAATATAGTGTGGATATTCCTCCCCTAAATGATATTTTTAAAGGACGTTTTTAGTTTTCAAACCAAACATAATGATAAAGTTAATTCCTACTTATATGTAGGAAAAAGTTTAAATATCCATTCTTACTTAGATTTCTATGATAATGAGAAGAGAAATTGGAGAAAAAGGACAAGTGGTTATTCCCAAGGACATAAGGGAAATGCTGAAGCTGAAAAGAGGTGAAAGAGTTGTTTTTGAGGTTAGAGGCAATGAAGTTGTTTTAAGGCAAGAGCAAGACCCGATTGAGTTTTTAGAAAACTTTTTAAACACTCCAAAAATTAAGAGAGGCAAGAAATCAATTAAAAAGATGATTTTAGAGCAATATGAAGAAGGGCTACATTGATTCTAATATTTTTTTGAATCCAATATTGTATGGCGATAAAAAAGCAGAAGCTTATAAAAAAATACTGAACAATATCATTAATAATGGCTTTTATGCCGTCACTTCTGTTTTAACTTGGGATGAAGTAGTTTTTATTATTGGGAAAAAAATTGGGAGAGATTTGGCGGTTAAAGAAGGCAGGAAGTTTTTAGCGTTCCCAAATTTGTTTTTTGTTAGCGTTAGTATGGATATTGTTTTAAGGGCACAGAAAATAATTGAAAAATATAACTTAAAACCTAGGGATGCAATACATATTGCGACTGCTTTATCTCAAGGATGCAACGAAATAGTATCTGATGATGCTGATTTTGATAAGGTAAAGGAAATAAAAAGAGTTGGTTTTTAGTTAAGTATATAAGATTTGTTGTGTTGCGTTATAACAAAATGGAGAAGGAATAAAATGTCCATAAGGGGAATTAAAAGTTCTGTTGATGATAAAATTCCTGTAAACACAATTTTGGTTAGCGTGTTTGATAAGGAAGGAATTTCTGATTTTGTTAATGAGTTAATAAAGATAAATCCAAATCTATGCATAGTTTCTAGCGGAGGGACTTATAGCCATCTTAAGAAATATTTTGAAAAGAATATCGTGGAAGTTTCTGATTATACAGCATTTCCTGAGATGGAGGGCGGGCTAGTTAAAACATTACATCCCAAGATTTATGTGGGGATTTTGGGAGAAAGAAACAATATTGAACATAAGAGATATCTAGAATCTATTGGCGGGAAATATATTGACATGGTTATTGTTAACCTTTATCCATTTAGTGAAGTTATTACAAGAGAAAATTCTATTTTTGAAGATGCTCGGGGAAATATTGATATTGGAGGACCGGCATCCCTTAGAGCAGCTGCTAAGAACTTTTTGGGCTGTGTTGCAGTTTGTGGTTTGGATGATTATGCTCCTTTGGTTAATGAAATAAGAAAAGGCGGTGGAACAACATTAGCTACAAGATTTAAATTATCCATAAAAACCCTTAAAAAAATTGCTGATTATGATGCGCAAATTGCAAGTTATTTTTCTCGATTTGATTTGGAATCTCAAGGCGTAGTAGATAATTATTTAACTAAATGAATCTTTATTTTTTAGGTAAAATGCCATTAGAAAATTATCTTTTAATGAATGTGAAAGAAAGAGCTTCTGCTGTTGAGAAATTTATTAATGATGTTGTTGTTCCTGCAGTCCAGATGGACGGGGGAAATATAGAGTTTATTGGATTAGAAGGAGACAAAGTCAAGGTTGCTTTGTACGGGGCGTGCAGCAGCTGTTCTATGACTGGGGCAACTCTTTATAGGGGAGTTCAAGAGATGCTTAGAAACGAAATTTATGAAAACTTAATGGTCGAAGATGCCACACCTCATCCGTCGGTGGGGTGGTGAAATAAAAATTAAAAAGAAATCAAAAAAAGAAAAAATTATAGAGTTAGATGGTGCAAACATGGATATTGATTTAATTCCAAAGAAGAATTTAAGTTGGAAACAAGATAAATGTCCATGGAATGTTGAAGAGGGAAAAAATATTCACAAATGTGCTGTGAAAGATGTTTCTATATGCAAATATTTTCGTGGAATTATAAGGGATGATGCAGTTTTATGTGCTTATGCTGGGAAAAAATAATAAAAAACTTTGATAGTTAGTTTTTTAGAAATTTATTAGAGAATTTATTCAGCAAACTTAATATAGCTATCCCAAATACAATTAAAAGTATTGTGTAAAAAACAATCCCTATTATCTTGTTTATTGGGTTTGGGTCGCTAAAATTATTAAAATTATTTTTTAATAAATCATCTGCTAGTTGATATAATATAACTGAAGTTACAATAATGATTGCCTGAAAATTTAATTGCTTTCTAGAGAATAAGCTTTTATTTTTCATATTAAGAATATTTTTCTCAGCTGTCCACATAAAAAATGTTTGTTCCTTGTTCGAACCCATTTTCAGTTACCACTTCTTCAACACTGATTTGTCTACCATCCTTGGCATAAATTTCGGAATAATCCAGCCAGTTTTCATTATAGTTTGGACTTTGCCCAACGTTTAATTTTATGCATACATCTGCCATCTTTGTAACTGCCCTTGTTTTCTCAATGTTTTTATACACAATAACATTTTCGCAGATTCTCTTTTGAGGAACCCCGATAATCCTTTTGCTACAACCTTTACTTTCTCCAGCGTTGTAAACAAAACTCCACGTTGCAATATTTGATTTGGTGGGTTGCACATAAACCTGTACTTCTTTAACTAATTCTCCAAGGCGATTAAAATCATCATCCCAAATATAGCCCTCAACTTTCCAAACCCCTGGTTCATCATCTATGTTCTCTATTTTTAAATCACACTTCTGTTCATATTTGGTGCAAGCATAATGAGTACATCTTTCTGCAAATTGGATGCAATTTCCAAGCCAGTTTTTGTCAACACAATATTGTTCATGTTGGTCGCATATTTCGTTAATACATTGTCGAGGATTATTTTGCCACTCTTCTAAATATTTTAAAGGAATTTCTTTACATTGTTTCTCGGTGAAGGGTAAGCTTTCAGTATATTGTTCAGTAGTTTCATAAGACTGCTGTTTACATTCTAATTTACTCGTTGCTTCATTTATACTTCCAATAACATTTCCAGTTAGTTTTCCTTTTCCAAAAATACCATCTGCAATAAAGATTAATCCAAAAATGGCTATTACAAGTACGCCCCAATACACAATAGTCATAAAACGAGACTTGGTTTTTCCTTGATAGGTTACTAAATCATCTTCAGCCATGCTATTTGTTTATTTGTGGGGTATATAAATATTTTGGTAATTAGTTAGTAAGTCGTTAATGACTAATGAATTAAATATTAGTAAGCCATTAGTTATATGAAAGATGATTATTCTCTAATCAGTTTTATTTTGAGAGGCAAGAGGAGAAAAACTGTTCTAAAATGCTTGAATTCTCCGAAGATTCCAAAAGATATTGCTACCGAATGCAACTTAAGCATCTCCAACGTTTCAAACACCCTTCCAGAATTAGTTAAAAAAGGCCTTGTTAAATGTAAAAATCCAAAAGACCACTATTATAAGTATTACGAGCTAACTAATCTTGGAAATAACTTGCTGAAAAAATTGAATTTATAATTTTTCTTTTTAAAAATTATGAAAAGTTAGCAACTGCATAATTTTTCTTCTTTTAACGCATTATAACCTTCCCTAAACAAAAATACCACTATTATTAATCCAACAATTGGGTCTGCCTGCCATAAGCCGAATAAGTAATTTAGCCCCAACCCAGCCAATAAGGCAATAGACAAGAAAATGCATGCAAGCGTTTGTTTAGAGTCTAATAGCAAACTTCTGCTGTTTATCGACGTTCCTATTTTATATTTAGAATAAAACAAAGACAGCATAATTACTATAGATATTACGGGAATAATCAATCCAAAAAGGTTTGGGTCTGGTTTTTCCTGCATATAAATTTTTTTGATTGATTCGTACAAAACATAAAGCCCCAGGATGAAGAAAGCGTAAGCTATAAGTTTTATGGCTCTTTTTTCAGCCTTTTCTTCTTCAATTTCAGAAATTCTTCCGTGCTTTTTAAATCTCCAGATTATTATTCCTCCAGACAAAGATTCAACAAAACTGTCTAAACCAAAACCAACTAATGCGATGCTTTTTGACAATAGTCCAATGAAAATTGATAATATTCCTTCCAGTATATTGTAAAAAACTGTGAAATAAGATAGAATTAATGTTCTTTTATGTAATGATAATTCCATTTTAATATTATTTAGCTTAAGTTTTTAATTAATTTTACGAAACTTTATCAAAACAACACCGCTTCTTGAGAATAAAAAAGTTTAAATAGAAGAAGTGAATAACTTTTTTATAATATTAATTGACGCCAATCAATTAATATCCTTTGCATGCAGAGGTGTTTCCTCATTTATTCTAACTAGTTAGCAGTGTGCTAACTATATAAACCTTTCGCGAAGACGAAAGCATCTTGTTTAGCAAGGTGTTTAGAAAGCTGAAAGGAGGTATAAAAAAAGAAAAATGGTATTAGATTTTGCAAAAGAAGCAATTCAGAATGCGGATTCGCACAGCATTAATTTTGACGAGTTGAGAGCTGGAAAAGCTAACATCAAAGTTGTTGGTGTTGGCGGGATGGGTTGCAATGCAGTTACATGGCTTTACAACAAAGGAATTAGCGGCGCTACTATTTTAGGGGCAAATACAGACGCCCTGCACTTGAGCGTTACAAAAGCCGATGATAAAATCCTTATTGGCAAAGAGCTTACAAGAGGATTGGGATGCGGCGGAATGCCTCAAAGAGGCAGAGAAGCTGCTAAAGAAGCTCTGGTTGACCTTAAGAAAGCTGTTGCCAATGCAGACATGGTGTTCGTAATTACTGGCGAAGGCGGCGGCACTGGCACTGGCGCTGCTCCGGTTATTGCTCAGCTTGCAAAGGAAACTGGCGCTGTTGTTATTGGAGTGGTTACAATGCCTTTTGAATCCGAGAAAGCCAGAATTGACAAGGCTGAATTTGGATTACAGGAGCTTAGGGAAAATTCCAACACTTGCATCGTTCTTGACAACAACAGGCTTGTAGATATTGCAGGACAATTGCCTATTGAACAGGCTTTTGCTGTTGCCAACGAGTTGGTTTCAACTATGGTTAAGGGTATTGTAGAAACAATTACTCTTCCAAGCTTGATTAACCTTGACTATGCTGACGTTTCTGCTATCATGAAAGATGGCGGTGTTGCAGTTATTGGCATTGGTGAAGCAGATACACAAGACCGTGTTAACGAAGCTGTAAAGCAAGCGCTTACACATCCTCTACTTGACGTGGATTACAAGGGCGCTACTGGAGCTTTGATACACATAACTTGCGGACCTGACTTGAAGCTTGAAGAGTTCGACCAAATCGGCAGACTTGTTTCTGATAACTTAGGGCCAGAAGCCCAGGTTATTATTGGAGCAAGAATAAGCAAAGAGTTTGCGGGCAGAGTAAGAGTTATAACTATTATGACTGGCGTTAAATCTCCGTATGTTCTTGGGAGAGACACTGAAGACAGGGTTCATGGAGCTTCGAGAGAAATGTCTGATCTTGGAATAGAGGTTTGGAGATAAAACTCTAGAACGCATTAATTAAATTTTTTTATTTTTTCTTTTCTTTTCTTTTTTATTGACTTGCCGAGAGGCTTGGGGATATTTTCAGTTCAAACTTAAAAAATCAAATATTGAGAATACATGTTTAAAAGGTGTTGTAAGGAATAGAAAGATCTATAAACTTGAACTGATCTACTTAGAAATAAAAGACGATGAAAACTACACATAAAATAATTTTAGGCAATGCGTTAAAAGTTCTCAAAACTCTTCCAGATAATTCAGTCGATCTTGTATTTGCTGATCCACCTTATAATATGTCTAAAAAGAAGGGATTAGCATGGAAATATAGTAAACATGTGACTATGCAAGAAGGTTGGGACATGTTTTCAAAAGACGAATACTTTAAATTTAGTCGTGAATGGTTATCCGAATGTTTCAGGATTCTAAAACATGGCGGTAGCTTATGGGTTTCTGGTAGTTTTCATAATATTTATCAAACTGGCTTTATAATTCAAGAGTTTAATCAAGATGTTAAGATAAATAACAGCATCGTCTGGTTTAAACCAAATGCACAGCCCAATATTACCTGCAGGTTTTTTACAGAGAGTACCGAGCATCTTATTTGGGCATCGAAAAATGGTGATGGAAAAAAGTGGAAATTTAATTATGCTTGGAGTAAGGAGATAACAGATCCAATCAATCCAAAAGGGAAACAAACTAGAAATGTTTGGAGTATCCCCCTAACTCCCAAAACCGAAAAATGGGCCGGAGCACACCCAACTCAAAAACCATTTGAATTATTGAAGAGGATAATACTTTCTTGTACTGACGAAGGAGATTTAGTCTTAGATCCTTTCGTTGGATCAGGGACAACATCTGTTGTTGCTAAATATTATGGAAGAAATTCTATTGGGATAGAAGTGGACAGAAAATATTTAGAAATAATTAAAAGAAGGTTGAGCAAAGATCATAAAACTTTTACCGATGGAGAGACTGAAATCTTCTTTGAAGAGTTTAAGGAGAATTAGGATCAGGGAGTCCTAAATATCTGAGGGGCAATCTTTCAAAAAAGAATTTACATCCAACGAATTCTATATAGTCAAGAGTGTCTTTGTATTGCTTTTGCATAAACCATTTACTAAGAATGTAACAATATTCGACTTTTATTCCAGTTCCAGAAAGTAGCTTCTGGTATGTTTTCTTTTTAAAATCACATGTTTGCAACTTTTCGTCAACAGATCCACCAACTTTTTGAAATTTCATCTCTATGATGAAGAGAGTGTTGTTTGTTAGAACCAAAATAGCTTCATCTGGCAACCACCTTTTAGAAATCTTATCCTCCCATCTTATATTATACTTCAGTAGTAGTTTGTTGTATAGTTCATATTTTCCATAAAAACTAGCAATAATTCTTCCTCTGTAAAATAAATCATCTCCTTTAACTCCATAGTCTTTGATTTGTTCAAATTTTTGTTTTAGATCAGCCTTTCTCTCAAAATTTAGTCCAGTTAAGGTTCTTGCCCCACCTTTTCCGCCTTCAATCATAATCTCATTTAGAAACTTGACCTTTTTAAAGAGATCCATCTTGGTTATTATCTCCCGGCTTCTTTTAAACTCCCTAAATTCAGTTTTGGGATTTAATTTTCTCCAAGAAGTCTTTTTATATAACTCATCTCATTTTGAAGATTTTTTGGCTCATCTTTCCAATCACTGCTCATCTTTGTGATAAATATCTAAGATATAGATCAAATTTTTATCCTTAAAAAATTCATATGAAAGTCTGTATGGCTTAACATATAATTCTCGAGTTCCCTTTCTTACATTTCTCATCGGCTTTCCAACCTCGGGATTAATCTTAATTTTTTCAATTTGTTTTATAATCCTCTCTTTTAATGAGTTATCTTTAATCTTAGAAAAGATATTTTTGAATTTGTCAATAAAGATAACTTCTACCATTTTTTCATTTCTTTTATGAAATCATCAAAATTCATTCTAGTGCCTTCGCCGGCCTCAATTCTTTTATAGGCTTCTTCAGTTCTTCTTGCGAATTCAAGGTCTTCTTTAAGCTGCTTACTCACTTTATCAGCTTTTTTAAGTATTATATGGTCTTTGTTTCTAATTATTACAAGCTTATCCCCTTCCTTCAGGCCTTTTCTCATCCCTGCTGGAATAACTATCTGACCTTTAGAGCTTAGTTTTGTTATATCAAATTCCATAGTAAGACATATCTTACCTACTATATAAATGTTTTTGTTTTTTTAGCGCTCACTCACAGGGCTCGTTCGCGAGATTGATGCATTTAGAAATCGCCTTTGGCAGATTTCTTCCTTGATAAAAGATATTAATGCTGAGGATTATTTTTTGATTATTGGATAGAGCAAAAGTGGGTTCAAGATATTGTAAAATGAATATCGCGGAGCGAGAAATTTTAAAGTGAGCGATTTCACCCAAAAAATAAAATTCCAAATCCGATTGCCGCCAAGATTAATAAGAGGAGAATCCATGGCGCGACTGGCGTCTGTTTTTCTTTGTCTTCAATAATTCTATTAATCTCGTATTGGATGTAGAGAGAGCCAAAGATAATTGTGAATAATAGGGAAATGTTTTTTTCTCCCTTATTTTTTAAAGCTTCGTTGATTATGCCTCTAGATTTTATCCCAAGGGCAATTGATGAGAGTGTTGAAATAACAAAGAAGATTATCACCAACATTAATGTAATTATCTGGGCTGTTGTAACGTTTTGGCTGAAGCTTCCAGGATTTTCCGAAATTGTGAACGGCAGGATGATTATTGATAAGATGAAAAGAACCTGCATTGCAAGATAAAATGCGGCGAGGTTTTTGCCAAGCTTTTTTTCTGTGCCGAGATTTACAAATTCCCGCGATCTTCGCATATACCAAAAAGCAGGGTAAATCCAAAGGGTAACCAGCGAAATAATTCCCAAGACAAAAACGCTGTTTTTTTGCGGAACTTTTTCAATGTCTATCGACGGCAGGTAGGCCGGAGTGCTTAATGATTTAAATTCTGGCTTTTTTCTCTCAAATAATTGCGGGAGATTTCCCATTTTATCACCTCTAAACATCAAATCTTTTCAGCGCCTTCATTCTTTTTTCACCGAATTTTTCGAAATAAAGAATGCTATTAAGTTCTATTTTTGCTTTTCTTGTTTTTGGTTTCTCGAATTCGTATCCTATCGGGAATACTGCTTCTACAGAAATGTCATCAGAAATACTCAGAGTTTCCTTAACAATTTTTTCAACAAAATGTGATATCCAGCATGTTGAGAGCCCTTTTTCAGTTAGTTTTAGCATAAAGTTCTGAATTGCAGCCCCTGCCTGGTGTTTAATCCAGTTTTCTGCCTGAGGGCCGTAAGCCAAAATTGGTCTTTCGCGGATAGAACATACTACAATAATATATTTTGCTGTTCCGACAAAAGCCTGTTGTGTTGCCGCCGCAATTTTTTTTATTTTATCTGCCTCTGAAACGAGGATAAATCTTGGAGTGTAATTATTGCCGGCCATCGGTGTAAACCTGGCAGAATCGATGGCTTCTAAAATGTCGCGCCAGTCTGGAGACCGCATTTTGAATTTTCTTACACTTCTTCTTGCTCTCAAGACGTGGTCTAATTCCATGATTTATAGAGTAAAGAGGATTATAAAAAGGTTTTTGATTGTCATAACTTCCATAGGAGGCATTGAAAGGAAGTTGTGTCAGGGATAAAAAACCGTAGGTTTTTGAGGTTTGTTTTATCAGTGTTATGCAATATTTATATATGGCTTGGATTTTATAACAATTGTTAAGAAAATGCTCCTGGAAGAGATCATTAAAGACATTAAAGAGATTTCTGCAGACAAAGAAAATGATGTTTACATAAATCCGCCGATAGAGATTGAAGGTGTTTCGCGGCAGAATATTCTTAAAATTGTCCGCACTTCTGCAAAAGTTCAGGCAGTTGAAGAAGATATCTCATGCCTGTCAAATAGGGGGGCTGTCCCAGGTTCAAGGCATGCTGATTTAATCCTGCAAGCAGAGAAGTTTGGTTTTAGCGGGCAAAGGATGGATGCTATTAGGAATTTTAAAGACTATCTTCCATTTTTTATCACCTCTCTTGGGCCGCATGTTTCGAATGTTACTGATGCCTTTTTTGCTTCTGAATATTTGAAGCAGAGGAAATCTCTTCGTCCATTGGATGTTTTTTTCTCGTATTACAGGACATCTACAGGAATAACTCTTGGACTGGGAGAGTTTTCTCCTTTGGCTAAAGGCGTTGATGTTGTAAGTGAAATGTTTAAGACTGCTTTAGGTTCTAAAGATGCATGCTCTAAGGTTATGCCGGAGCATCTTTCTTTTCCAAGAATAGGATTGATGACTGAGACTTCTGTTATCGGAGCGTATTGCGGCGAAGCTGCTGGCATGGCTATGGCTTTAAGCCCGTGGCTGTACTCAAAAGATATGCCTTACGAAAAAGGCACTGTTGTTCACACGCTTCTTGGCGATTCCGGGGTTAATGAACCTTCTTTTAGAATGGCGTATGGAATGGTGGAGAATTTTCTTTATCTTATGGCCAGAGAATCTTTGGATTTAAAAACTGATGATATTGATGAAGCGAGAAAGAATGTTAAGAAACAAAAAGAAATATACTCAAGATTGAACCAGGAAAACAAAGTAAGACTGGCCGCGCATATTTTTGATAATGGGGTTGGAATTTCGTGCAAGTCTGATATTGTTCATCCGTTTGCAGACCCGCTTTCTTCTTTGAGGAGGCTGGAGGATCTGGGATTGATAAATATTTATGAGTATAGCGGTTTAGATTTTTTTGAAGTTCTTAAATATGGACGAATTATAAGCGAGGAATCTAGAAAAGGGCTTGTTGCAGCGCATGTTAAAGTTCCAAGGCCCGGCGGACATTCCATGAGCAACTTTTACGGACTTGGCAAAATTCAAGGAAGAAAAAACTCTCCCATAGGGAGCTTGAGTTTAGAAGAGGTAATGTTTGACAATAACAATGATCCTTTGTTTAATGCCGTATCAGCTTTAATTAAGAATAAATATTTAACGTCTCAAGATGCGCGGGAAATGCTTTTAGCTGAACAGAAATCTGTTTTAGAGGTTCTTGCCGACGAGATTGCGGGGTATAAGCATAAGACAGTTGTTGATCTGAATCCCGTTACCGCCAGTCATCTGAAAGATAATAAGGACAGATGGAATTTTTTTATAAAAAATTCTCCTTTAGAAATGAGGGAGAAATTATGGAAGGGCGGCGATAATGAGCAGGGGCATCTCGAAATAATCTCAGGAGTTCCAGGATTAGGGATTGGGTTAAAGAAAACCGATGATGTTTATCTGCCAGAGCATCTCGAATCAATCACGCCCCTACAAGCTGAAAATATGTCTTTGGCAGATATTATGATGCTTTCTAATGGGAATCTTTATTGCATCGGCGAGGATATTCCAGATGCCAGCCCGTTCGATTTTGAGAGAGTATATCAACATCCAAGATCAGGAACTGGCGGAATTGATCATGCTACTGCGAGGTTGCAAGTTCTTGCAGATAAAATAAATCCAGGCGGGAAGAGGAGAATTACAGACATAGGAATAAATGAGGCTGGAATTTATGATTTAGGCGCCGGAATAAAACATGCAATAGAGGATAAAGGAGTTGTTTTGGCAGAGATTCAATTTAATGACTATAATTTTCCTTTGTTTGCCCTGGAACAAATTTCTTCACTTTATCAACGCAGCAATGGAAATGAAAATATTCCAATAATAATTCGTCATTCTGCGGGATTTATGAGAACCGGGAATATCGAAGAATTTTTTGAAAGGGGCGGGGCAGCGGGGATGTACCATTCTGCGTGCACTGCTGCAAGTCTGGCAGGGGCTTATCCTGGGTTAAGCGTTGTTATGCCGAATACTTCCAGGGCTGTTCAGATGGCTTACAGAAATGCCGTGGCCAGTCAAACTCCGACGCTGATTTTGATGACATCTCCTGTAATGCATAAACTTCCGCTTGGTTCTTTTAATTATTCTGATAAGTATGCTCCATTGGATGAGTTAGATCCAGTTCATACAGCTTATGTTCATAGAGTTAAGGATGAAAAAGGAGTTGGCTTTCCAGTAGGCGCTCACGACCATATTATTTTAACTTATGGAGAGTATGTTCCATTAAGCTATATGGTTGCAGAGAATTTATTTATGAATAAAGGAGTAAAAACTTTAGTCGTGGATTATAATTCAATTGTGCCCAGGGATAAATCTTTAATAAGGAAAATTATGCGGGAATATCATTCATTCAGCAAAAAACCCAAATTTTCTATAGTGTCTCAAGAGGCAGATTTCGGTTTTTCGGGAGTTATTCTGCAAGATTTAGTTTCCGTAGTAGTTGATGGCGTTAGAGAAAATGACCTTACGCTGCTTACCAAGGCTGCAAGGAAGAGCGGCTGGTTAGAGGAGCATCTAATCAATCCAACACCAAAAGAAATTTATTTTAGCATTCTTAGCCAACATTCTGATAAAAATACTATGAGCGAGGATATTTTGCTTTATACCTTGGGGAGACAAAGACAAACAGAAAGAATGAGAGATTTTACATCTTCATTTCAGGATAAGTATATATTGAGATAATCTTTAACATTGTTACTAGTCGCTTATTTTCATTAAGCGAGATTTTAGTAAGCTTTAAAAGGAATTTTATTTTATGATGTTTATGCCCAGGTAGCTCAGTCGGTAGAGCACACGGCTGTTACCTGTAAGGGAATTAAATTCTCTAAGCAGAAACCGTGGGGTCGCAGGTTCAAGTCCTGCCTTGGGCGTTTTACGAAGTAAAACGGACTTGCAAAATCCGTGAATTTTAGCTTGGACGTTTTTATTTCTTGATCTAAATCTTATTTTGCTCTTTTCCAAAGCAACTCAAAATGTTTTTTATAAGAGTTAGATAGCTCTCGACTCTTTATGATTATAATAACAGGTATAAGGGTATAAATCATTGAGGCGACACGATCGCCATAAATTAATGTTGTAGATGGGCTTGCAAACTCTGTTGGGATTTTTTTAAAAGACGTTAATTCAGTTTTTAAAGGAGATTCTTGTTCCACATATAACATTTTTCCCTTAATATTATTTTTCTTACGAAGCAACAAATAACGATCAACAACATAGTCAGGAAGGTAATTTCTAACTTTGTCCGAACCTCCCCAACCTACAAAATTTTGACCAACTTTGATTATATCATTCATTAACGTTTTGAAACCTTCAACTCCTTCATAGACTTCTACCAAAGGCATTTCTTTTTTTGATTGATAAATATTAAGTAAAGAATCTAAATTATTCAATATTCTCTCTTTCTTTTCATCCATATAATCAACAATTTTTTCAGGGTCAGAAGGAATATAATGTGTTTTATTATTTTTGTTGATAAAGCTTATCAGCTCTTTTTTTCTTAATTTATTTAAGTAATCGTAAACATTTGGTCTTGCTATTTTTGTATGCTTTGCGATTTGTGAAGCCGTAGCTTCTCCTATTTTTAGAAGAATAAGGTAAATTTCAGCTTCACCTCTGCTTAATCCCGCCTCCTCGAGTATTTTTGAATCCATGAATAGAAGCAGTATTACCTCTTTTTAAATTTAGTGTATATTTTAATACAACATAAAATTTTAAAGAGGCAGAATTGAGATTTTTTATGAAATTAGAAGATATTGAAATGTTAGTAAATGCAGGAGAAAATGATAGCTTTAGCTCTTGGGTTTCAGCCAAATCCTACAGAACTGTCCTAGAGGAAGTTAGACAAAATTGTCCTCCCGGGAGACATATTATGACATTAGGAGACTACATTGATCTATGGAGAGAAACAGTTCAAGGCGGAAGCAGAGCATGTAACGAGGCAGATGTCTGGGCAAGGTTTGAGCAAGATAGAAAGGACGATAATCCTATGTCATACGTTAGACATCCATTTCTATCGACCGTTCTAGTAGATACTCATTTAAGAAATTTTTCTTTAAGAGAGGATCCAGTATGGGACCGACCTAAATACTATGAAGCTGAACTTGTTGAAGGAGCACAATCTCAAGGGAAAGTTTATGTTCCACCAACTGGGAAAATTTATGGAGTTAACCAATGGGGTTTGCCAAATAAAACAGGAGGAAAGAAGACTAAAGAAAGTGAAGATTTTGAACATCGCTGGTGGTCATTTTCTTCCGACCAAATTAGGGATACTAAAGACGGGATAAATCCAAATTTTGAAATGGCTTTGTTTGGAAATGGGGGAACTATAGGATGTTTCTGTGAGCTAATAAAAGCACATTATTCTTTAGATGACGCAGGGGGGTTCTACAGAATATTAACTTTGCCAAGTGAATAATCCTTTTCAAATTCTAAAATGAAAGAAATGTTAAAAGCGTTATTAGCTTCTGGAACTGTTTTGCTATCAAATACTACCCCAACAAACGCTGATTCGTTTAAGTGAAACGTCCAATACGTGCACTCTGATAACTCTCTTATTAGACACAATCTTCGTTACAATCTTCCTTTAGGTATCAAAGGCTCTAGTTATATTGAGCTGTATCCAGAAAACGGCTATTATGGGAAAACAAGTTTAGAAAAAGAGCTTGTCAGAGTGGTCAGCTTCAAATTACAAGCAAAACATCCTAATACCCTTCTTTATAGCGTTGGTTTAGGTGTCAGTGGTCAAGTTTCAACTCCAAACGGGACTTCTCTTAAATTAAGCATTATGCCTGTATGGATAGATAAAAATGGGAAACAAAATAATCGATCATACTTATCATATTACTCTAGATTTAAATTTCCATTAAGGTTCAAGATCGACTCGTTTGGTGAATGGAATATAGCAAGTGAAAACGGAATAAATTGGACTTATGGAGAATTATTCCTAAATAAAAGTATCAGTAAAAGTATTGATGTTGGCTATAACCCTCGTCTTGTAAGTGATGGAGATGCCATGCCAATGGTAGAACAGGGAGTTGGTTTTAGAGTAAATTTTTAACTTTTCTTGAAGTTCATTTATGTTTTCCCGAGCTTCTTTCTTTTATCGATCTGTAAACTGTTTTTATAGAGTATATAATCCAGTCTAAAATTCTCATTCAAAAACCTTTTTAATTCTTTTAAGGCTCTATATCTTATGAAAAAACAAAAAGTTCTTGTTGCGATGTCTGGTGGAGTTGATTCTTCAGTCGCAGCTCTCCTCATGAAAAAGCAAGGATACGAAGTTATAGGGGCTTTCATGAAGAATTGGAGCGATACAAAAAACGACTTTGGCGAGTGTACATGGAGGGGTGAGAGGAGAATGGCGTTAAGAGTTGCAGCCATGCTTAAGATTCCTCTGATAACTCTTGATTTTGAAAAAGAATACAGAAAATTAGTTGTTGAAGAAATGTATAAAAAATATAGGCAAGGAATAACTCCAAATCCAGATATTGACTGCAATGATAAGGTTAAATTTCCATTGTTGATTAGGGCAATGAGAAAATTAAAATGTGATTTTTTAGTTACAGGGCATTATGCAAGGATAAAAAAGAGTGTAATAAGAAATAAACTTGATAATAAGAATAACAGCAAAGTTAATAATAAATATGCGAATGTTAATGAGTCTATTTCTGGATTTGATGGCAGCAACAAATATACTTACAAACTTTTAAGGGCAAAAGATGAAATGAAGGACCAGTCTTATTTTCTTTATAAGTTGAAACAGAAAGAGCTTGCTTGCGTGCAATTTCCCATTGGAGAATACAAAAAAGAAGAAGTTAGGGAAATTGCCAGAAGAAACAAATTCCCAAATTACAAAAAGAAATCAACCGTGGGGATTTGTTTTATAGGAAAAGTGAATTTGAAAAAATTCCTGCAGAAAAAAATAAAACCGAGACCAGGAATAATTATTGATCCACTGGGAAATGTGATTGGAGAACACGATGGAATTTTTTATTATACTATTGGGCAGAGGATTGGACCGAGATTTGGAATAGAAGTGGCAAAAAATGAAAAGCAACAGAAAAAATGGTATATTGCAAGGAAAAATGCCAAGAAAAATGTTCTTGTTGCTGCGCCGGAAGGACATGAATTAAATTTTAGGGAGGAGATATATGCTAATGACATTCACTGGATAAGCAAGGGTTTAGTTAATGAACTAAAAAACAATATAAAAAATGTTAATAACTCAAAAAGTCGTTTGTTAATATCTAATGGTAAATATGCGAGCGTTAGCGAGCCTATCTCTGAATGGGCGAGGGGGAATAAACCTGTTAAAGTTTTTTCAAGAATAAGACAGGTTGGAGAGTTATTGTCTTCAATTATCTCTTTTAAAAATAATAAAATAAAAGTAACTTTAAGGAAACCAATTACGGGGGTTTCAGAAGGGCAGGCGATAGTTTTGTATAGGGGAAAAGAGGTTTTAGGTGGCGGGGTTATTGGGTTTTCCTAATATTCCTTCCCACCCTCCTAACCAAGATTTAGTCGCTCCACTTCATTTCGCGAAATTTAATCTTATATTAACTTAGATATGATTTGTTCAGCTTAACCAAACTTTAAAATTTATTTTTCATTAATTTTATTTTTATCGAAGCATTGTGACACAGTCCAATGCGGAATTATCAATTTATGAGCTTAAAATTTAAAGAGAATAACTTCACTTCGTCTTCTTTTTCTTAACTTCTTTCAGCCCTAAATCTATTATTGGCTGAATCTGGTGTTTTTCTAAATATGCGTAGACATTAGTCTGCTTCGACCCCTGGATAATCATAATGACTGCCTGTTGCGCGTTTTTAATGAACTCCGTATCGCCGATTATTCCAACAAGATTGCCATTTATTTCAAAATGACATTTTGTGAGCTCTGTAAGCGTTCTGAGAGTTTTTCCCTTAGTTCCAATAATCCTCGCTCTTATTTTTTCTAAGTCTTTTTTATGGGTGTAATTTTTTATATTAATTATTTCAAACAAATTGCTTTCCTCTTTTATCAAAAATGCAACAGAAAACGGAAAACCCATCTCAACGGCTTCAATTACTTTCTCTGCAATGTATTCATCTTCCGGTAGTCCATCAATGCAAACTTCTTTTCCAATGCTTGTTATCTTGACATTTAGGGCTTTTTCTAAACGTGTCCTGTTTTTGATTATTTCCTTGAAGTCATCGATTATTGCTGTTATCATTTTCATGCAAATATTTCTTCTAAAGTTAAACCAGCTGATTTTATTATATTATGCAAAGTTCCTTTCTTTAGCAAAGAGTGGTTTGGAACAGTTATTTTTATTGTCCTTTCAGGCGTGTTCTTTTCCAGCCTTATGTGGGAGCCTTTTTGTCTTGTTACAACAAACCCAAATCGCATTATTTTTTTAATAAGTTCTTTTCCAGAAATCTGTGGAAGTTTCATATTGTGATTATTTCTGTTTTAACATTATCACTATAAACGCTTAATTCATTATCATCTGCTTCTAAGTATAATTCTATTGCTTCTTTTATATTTCTTAGCGCTTCTTCAATTGTTTCTCCCTGTGAAATACATCCGCTTAATGAAGGCGCATATGCAGTATATCCGCCTTCTTCTTGTTCTTCTAATACTATTTTGATTTTCATGTCCATTACAAATTTGTCTGATTTATAAGTTTTATGTATCAAGGCGTTCTTTTTAAAATTTCATTAGCAAAGGGATTTCCGAGAGCTACTAAAACAATTGTTCCAAGAAATAATAAAATTACTAAAATGAGGAGCGCTGTCTTCCAAAATTTTTTCATTTTAAAACTCAAGTTTTTCGCTTTTTAGGTACCCCTTGTTTTTCAACCACGATACCTGTGTCGGGGTATATTTGAATATTATATCCCCCCTGTTTTTATCAAATTCCCACAATTCAACTATGACGATATCTCCTGGTCTGAGCCAGAGAGCTCTTTTTAATCTTCCAGGAACTCTGCAATTTCTCGATTTTCCATCGAGGCAGGCAACCATCATTTTGTTCCCCCCGTGCCTTTGTTCTATAATTCCGATTAATTGCTCTCCTCTTGGAAGCCTTACTCTAATTGGGCCTATTGATTGATTTGGGTTTTCAGGATTTGCTTCATTTTCATTTATGTCCTTAAATTCTTCTTCATTATTAAATCCCATGCTAATTCAAAAATAAGTTTGTTTATAAAACTGACGGAGATTGAAAAAATGCACTAATATTGATTTAATGAGAATAATACTTCCAAATACTTAATATCAAAACGATCAATGAATGTTTTTCCAACATATCTTCTTGGAAATGGTGAAGTTTGTCTTGAGTTAATTTCGCTTTCTTCTGAAATAATTAGTTTTCCTTGTGTTGCGATTCTAAACATATATTGCGTATTAGTTTCCATATCAGAACCTTGTTTTTGTAATTTATAAAGATATCTCACGAAGACAAGGCTGCCGGCAAAATTCCCAAAACAATTACTCCAAGGATAAAAATCCAGTCTTTCTTTACTCTTTTCTTAATGTTGTCCTTATGCTCGGAAATATCAAGCATAGAATAAGTTAATGCCCCCCCGATATTCAGCAGAAAGAAAATAATTGCTATATTAAACGAGATCACATAAGATAAGATAATTCCCACAGAGTTTATCAAAAAAGTGTATGCAATTATAAAAGTGTAAAATCCGTAATCAGACCATTTTTTTGTTCTTTTTGTATAGGTTAGTTTTGATCTGGCGAATATAGATGAGATAATTAATGGAATTGCAAGAGTCAATTGCAGCGCAAGAAAAACATTATCTCTAAGCATCTGCGCATTCAGCGCCGAGATAAAAGTAAAAAGAGTGAAAGACATAGCGAGCAAAGTCAGATTAACTCTTACTCTGATTTCTGATTTTTTCCTGTAAAATTCAGTTGGCAGGTCGCCTTCCATACCAAATTTATAAATAAGTTATATAAATAGTTTTCTGAATTGTTAAGCCAAGTTCATAGCCAAACCTTTCATGGTTTAATTTCTTGGATAATCTGCAGACAATAAATAAAAATAGCTATCCATTTCATTCGCAGATTTGCTGTTAATATTAATGCTAAAACATGCAAGATAAGGCGAGAATTTTATGTTGAGATTATGGGTTTACTTTACATGAAGAGAATTTTAATATATACTGAATTATATAAATTCCTTTTAAATGTGAAAAATATCATATTCAATGTCAAAAGCTTTACCTTCCTTGTTAAAAGAAAATCCAACGCATTTCGGAAGTTTACTTTATAGATTAGACAAACGCGCCCATAATTTAAGGTTTTATATAAAACGCCACATGTTTTCTATAGGGGCATTCTTTCTTTTAATATATACTGTCTTAAACTTGTTTCTAGTTTACATTGTTAGGACAGCGATAGTTAGTGTATTTGTAACAATTTTTTTATTCTTTTTAAGTCTTGAGAGGTTGATAATTCATTTAAAATCAAGAATAGATAAAGAAGCCATAGAAAATAAAGAATTGCAAATTAGAGATGAGATGTTCGACGCATTAGATGAATCTGGAAAAAACCTTGATAAATTACAAGAAGAAAATAGAGTGTTAATTAGCCAGAATGACTACTTAAAATTTCAGATTAAATACCTTAAAGAAAAATTAAAGAACGAGAGATAATCCGCTGATAGTCTTATCTAGTTTTCTTTTTTTCATTTCTAATTCTCTTGCGAGTTTACGTATCTTCTCCGCTCTATTCCTTTCTTCTTTTTCTATTTCTTTTAAAACCAGATTAATATTTGCTATCATAGAATAAGTCACCCTTTTCCATATTTAAAGATATACCTCTTCTTTTATATACTTTACTAAAGAGATATCTCTTAAGCCAAAACCAAAGCAAAGGGAACGCCAGAAACTTCTCCGACAGAATCATTGTCGATAATTCCAGCTTTCAGCGCAGCATTCACAGATTCTTTTCCGACGATGTTGAAAGTTGCGTCGTCTTTGGCCATGTCCTGCAGGAAATCTACGACTTGTTTTTCGGACGCTTCATCGCCTTTATAAAAAGATTCTTTAACCTCTAGCTGAAAATCACCATCTTCAAAAACTTTTCCAAGCAAGTTAGAGTCGCACACTGCTACTATATCTCTGTACGTGCTTATTACCTTTACGCAAATCATTATAATTTATTTCTTACCGCCAATTCTGCAGACAGTTGTACCGCACGATGGACACTTTCCTTTGAACATTAATGTTCCTCTGGAAGTCTTTGTTTCCTTTGGGTCCTTCATTTCAACCTTCTTCTTGCATTTAACGCAATATCCCTCAACCATTTTTTGTCTCCTCATTTAATTGTTATGAATGTGATAGTAAAAATGCTTTTATAAATATTTTGAATGTGCATTATCTGTTTTCAACAAGCAGTTCTTGAATATCTTCATAATTAATTCTTGAAACATAGCCTGGTTGATTCATGGAGAAATAAACTTCATTAGGGCTCTCAATTCTCCCAAACAAATAAGCTTCAGGGAGGTACTGTTTCGTTTTCACTAAAGCAAATTTTCCGGAATTAGATTCTACTGCTCGCTTTTTTGTTTCCATACTTGTTTTTGAAGTCCACCCAGAACTTTTAACAATAAAGAAGGAAGTTAAATCTCTAATCTTTACAGACTCTAAATCTCTCATTCATCTAAAACTTGTTTTTGCTTTATAAGGATTATTATTCAGTTATATCTTGCTTCTAACGCTATGTTTCGCGCCGCAGGCAAGGCAATTTAGCGTTGTGACGCGGTCTTCCCTTCTTAATTCTGTGTCTGGTTTCCCGCATTCCTGGCAGATTACAAACTCTTTTGCATATTCTTCAACTTTCTGATTTATCTTCGCGCTTGGAACTTTTATGTTTAAAACTAGCCTTTCGCCATCTGTCTGCCCAGACGCTGCAAGCTCTCTCAATAAAAATTTCTGAAAATGTTCAGGAGTTCTCCTGATATAGGAAGCAATTGCAAGAAAATTTGTGAGTACTGTTTTCTTTCCTTCGAAGTGACCTTCAGCTTTAGGAATCTCAAATCTTTCTCCGGAAGATTCCAACTTCCTGACTTTTTTGTAGGCATCATTTAGCAATTCTTCGTATGTTTCCATATTTATGAATTTGAAATCTGGTATATAAATGTTTATAAAAGATTAAGGAGAGTATTTATTATGGTTAAAATAGAAAAAAGTGATGCAAGAAAGAAAGAAGAGTTATTTAATCGGGTAACAGGATTAGCTAGAAGATGTTTTCCTAATTGTAATATTCATCGTGACACCTTTAATCAATATTCATTTTCAGTGTTTACAAGAGCTAGTCCACTTAAGAGAATTTTTGATGTTGGCAGTCCTGTTATAGAATTATCTTGTGGAGAAGCAGAGGTAGAAGTTTATACTCCCACTTGGTTGGATACTGCTAAAGGATTTGCAGAACAATACCAAAAAATGATTGGGGCGGAAGTTACCTTGTATACTAATTTTTAATAATAATTTTAACACTTCATAACCTTTATAAATCTTTTATGCTTTTTTTGTTCATGAATTTGAAGAATGTGATACTTGGGATCGCAATAATTGTTTTGACTATTTTTGTAACTTTTTATGGAATTAATACTTTATTTCCCAAGCCAGACTATAATGCTTATTGCACCGCAGACAGGTATAATATTTATGTGAACAATTCTGCTGAGTGTGCTGCAGCTGATGGGAGATGGAATCCCAGTTATGGCGGTCCTGTCAAAGCGACTTCTGAAGGTTATTGTGACTTGACATGGAAGTGCAATCAGGAATACAATGATGCAGACAGGGCAAGATCAAAAAAAGTTTTCTTTGTTGCATTGCCGTTGGGAATTTTAATTATTGCTCTTGGAGCATTTATCTTTGGGCTTGAAGCGGTCGGCGCGGGATTAATGGGCGGCGGAGTTGGAACTTTAATTTATGGGAGCGGGGCTTACTGGCCTTATTCGCAGAATTGGATTAGGTTTTTAATTTCTTTAATAGGACTGGCCTTATTAATTTGGCTTTCTTATTTCTGGAATAAGAGAATGAAAGGGAAGGAAAGGATTTCATAAGTAAGATTTAGCTTCGCCCAAGCTTGGTCAAAGTAGGAAAGAAAAATGGATAATTACTTTCTCGATGGATATTCTTTAACTAATCTTTCGATGGCCTTTTCAGTTAACATAAATCCTGAGTCATCTCTCCTTAAAAGACCTCTATTCACCATTCCTTGAGTATCGTAGTCTGGATGAAACTGTTGAATAGAAGTCCAATCTCCATTCCTTTGACTTTTTGAAACCAAATATGCGGCAACAAGTTCCCATTCAATTCTACCCATTGTTCCACAAAATGGATTAACAACGCCAACTGGTGATTGAATACAGCTAGGATTATAATTTACTTCTTTCATTATTTTTAGGATATCTGGCTGTTTATAAACTTTTTTATCAAAGTCTAAATAATCCGGCACATAAATTCTTAAAAACCCCATTAAGTAATTATAAATATGGGAGTTATTGATTATGGCGATAGAATGTGCGTGGTTAGAAATGGATTACGGGAAGAAATTCAGCCTACAAGTTATGCAATAGATGGAAAAAAGATGTATGAGTTTAATCAAGATTCTGGAGTTCTAAAACTTAATAAAGACATGCTTCCGGAAGGGACATTAGAAAAAATGTCCAGGGCGATAAGAGAAAACCCTAGTGGAGTATCAGTAACTATCCCTATGATGCTTCATAGCCCTGCAAGATTACAAAGAGTAAGGGAAGTTGAATATTTATCCGAATCAGAGGTTAATGTTGGAACTGAAGAATGTTCTGGAACTAATAAACCAAAACTGGGTTTCATTAAAAGATTATTTAGAAGAACCTAGGTTTTATCATGGCAAGCGTCGAAGATTTAATCAAAGAATCTTTTGGAAGCGATTGCACTATTGAAAAAAGTTCGCAATTTTTATCCGTTTATCGTGAAAACGTAAAGATGGCTGTAATTAATGTCATTACACACAGGATGATTCTATATTCTGGGAATTTCCTTGATGGTGCCGCAAAGTTCTCGGAAGGATACACAAAAATTGTTCAGGGCGTTGGCAAATTCCAAGTTCTTTCGAATTATGACTAGAAATTTTAGACATAAATTTTTATAAACTTGAGTTTTTATTTAAATAGATGGTTTTTATAGAAAATATTACTAAAAATCAAGAAAGTAAAAAGAAAAAAACTAGCCTTAGTAAACTAGAGAGAGATGAGATTGATGAATTAGTAAAAGAGGTTTTTGGACAAGATGTCAAAACTGTGCCAGTTTATGCTAGTTTAATATTTGGGAGTGGAGATAATACTTTTGATATAAGCCCAATAGACCATTTACAAATCAAAACAATTAATGACGGTTTGATAGCTCGTCTATACCCCTTTAATCATAACATGGTTTTATATAATAAAATTGATATTGATAATGCTCGATTATTTGGAGAAAAATACGAGGAAAATTATATACTATACGGAAACTTTGTTATTAGAACAGATTATTCTTGATTTTCACCCCAAATACCTAACCTTCCCCGGTCTTGGCTCAAATGCAATCCCGTCCTCAAGGAGCTTTTGGATTTCCTGATTTATCATTTCTGGAGAGATTTCCCGCAAAGTCAAGATTAAATCTTCTCTTTCAATTCCGCCTTTTTCTTCCGCAGATTTTATTTCGTTGAGGACCCTGTCTTTTATTGCTACAATCTGGCTTCTTTCGAGGGTTGGAGCATTTTTTGATTTTTCTTTGTCGATTTCTATTTTCCTTATTAGAAGATATTTTGAGTCTTGCTCTCTTATTATCTCGGGAGCAATGTAAATTTCGTTGTTCCAGTGCCTCATTAAACCTATGACTATTACTGTCTGCCCGAGAGTGAGGTTAGAGAATTTTGCTGTGTCGTCTCCAAAAGATTTTAGCTTTATCTGCCCGGAGCCGTCGTCAATAGTTATGCTCAAGAATTTTGATTCTCCCTGACCTTCATACTTGTCGACGACATTGCCAGCAACATTGACTCTTATTATTTTTTTGCCTCCAAACTCCAAAAAAGAAAATCTTTCAGAGTTCATTATAGGCTTTCCTATCAACAAATCTCCGATTCTGAATTTAAATGCAATGTGCCTCTTGAATTCCTGGTCAGGCATTTTAACTTGTTAAAATGATCTTGCGAAATTTTATATTTTTACTTGGCATTTTAATTTTTTATGCTGTATTTTGCGCTTTCTTGACATTTAATTAATGACAACTTAAATACGCTTGGTTTATTTAATTTAATATTAACTCTAACATAGTTCGCAGCAACATCAATTCGTGAGCTAATTTATATTTCCCCCTTGTTTTTTATTTTTATATCACCAGATTTCATTTTTTAAACATTTATGTTCTGCCAACATACCCCCTTCTTGGCTTGAATATTTCTCCCTGCGAGTTTAACTTGTTTATGGCCTCTTCTATTTCATCTTTACTCAGCTTGCCTTCCAGTTCCTGCTCTATCTCATTAATAGGAATCATTTTTCCAAGCCTGTTTTCCAAATCAATGATTGTATCTCTAACCAGGAATATCTTGCTCCTTTGGGAAGAAGTTATCCCGCTGGTTGCCTTATCTATGTCAAAAGTCTTGGATTCGTAGTCATAGCCAACCTGCATCAAATAGTACTTAACTAATTCAATTGCATTTTTAGCATCATCCAACGAAACCTTATTTGACAATCTCAGTTTAGCAGAAGCCTCAGCCATTCTTATAAGAGCCTGGAGCTGCCTGGCAGAAATAGGTATAGGCCTAAGCGCGCTATCAGAACTAATTGGTTTATTCCTAAGCTCAACATAAAATTTTTTTACCTCTTCAACTGCCTCATCGCTCAAAACTGGCTTGAATCTTTGCTTGGCATATGCAACATATTTCCTGAATAACTCCCTGTGAATGAGCATGTTCTCTCCTTTTTTCTGATGTTCGAATAAAACATGGGTGGCGATTTTTTCATCTTTTTCTCTGTTGGGAATATCCCTTAATGTGAAGATAACGTCAAATCTGTTTATTAATGTTGGAGGCAGATCAATTTGCTGCGCAATTGTCTGATAAGGATCAAACCTTCCAAATTTAGGATTTGCGGCAGCTAAGACTGATGTCTCCGCTCTCAAAGTTGCCTGCACGTTAGCTTTGCTGATTGTGATGGTATTGTGAAGAACTGCTGCTTGAGACACAAAAGCATGATTTGGCTCTATTGTAATATCATAAACCCATTTTTCGTTTTCATTTTGAATTATTTCTATTCCAGAAACTTTTTCCCACCCAATGTCATTTACCAAACCACTGATAAATTCAATGTTCTCTTCATTTTTTAAGGATGGAAGCAGATTTCTTAAAAATTCTGTAGAAAAAGCGAATAAGTCTTTTCTCTTTGAATGATCATATATCATGCCGTATTGTTTATATTCTCCAACTTCTTTGATATTTTCACTTTTTATTATGTCAATTATCTTTTCATTAAACCCCAAGGGAACTCTGTTTTTTACATGCCTTTTTATTGTTTTTTCTTTTAAATAATTGTTTACAATTGCATTTTTTCTTTTCGTAACAAATCCTACTTCCTTGCTAAATTTTTCCAGGTTGCTATATTCGGTTACTCCAACCCTATAAAATTCCCTATTTTCGGTTATTGAGCTTCTTATTTTAAATCTAAGCAATAGGTCTTGTATTTGCTCTGCAAGCCTTTTACTTTTTGTTTTGTAACCAACTCTTATTGTCCTATTTTTGACTGATGCGTAGCCGTCTCCTTCAAATAAGGTTGAAAGCATTTTAGCTATGTGCTCTTTTTTTCCCATCATTATAAATCTAGGAATGTTCTTTTCTCCAGATAGCTTAAGAATTTCAGGCATCGTCTCTTCAAAGAACCTGGCTAGTTGAGAAGAAGTATATCTATATGAAAACCTTGCTTTATGGGAGTCGATTTTAAGCTGCTTATAAGGATTAATATTAAATACTTTTTTCATCAAAAACTCAAAATCGTTCAATACTTCTTCATTTCCATTAGTAAAGTTAATCCCTATTAATTTTCCCCTATTTTTCTCTCTAGAGCCTTCTGAAATAAGATACCCTACAATTTTAAATAACTCTCCACAATTTTTCTTGGGTATTGTTGGAATTTGTTTTATCCTTTTGTCTTCAATTTCTTTCATATTTATATTAAAGTACTGCTCTTCTCCCATAATTGGCAAAAACAAAGGAATTGGAATATCGTCGCCTATTTTTATTTCATCCGCTCTTTTTGTTATTATTTTTCCCCCCCATGCAATAAAAATGGGATGTTCCGGTGTAACTTTTATTTCCCTTCCATGAGAAAATTTTATTTTCACAAATTTGTCAAATGCTTTGTGTTTACTTATTCTATCCACTTTTGTCTTGTAAACTTGATTAAAGTCTGTTGTTAAAATCTCCATTTGACCATCTTTTAATATGAAACAATCTTTTCCTTCAACAATTTTATCTTTATTTTTTTCCATGAGCTCTTCAACAAGCTCTCCAATTTTTTTCTCTTCACCATTTGCAAGAGTTATTAAGGTATCATAGTGATAACATTGTTGCTCCATTGCCTCGTGCATCGCACTTCTGTCATTAGGATCCATTTTCTCTAATTCATCTATGCACACAAGTCCCTTATTGGATAAGACCATTGCCCCTGCTTCAAGCGCCCATCCTCTTAAATATTCATCCCTCACAACAGTAGCTGTAAGCCCTGCTCCAGAAGCGCTTTTTCCAACTACGTATCTTCCTTTAGGAGAAATCTTTGCCATAAAATCTAAAGTAACTGACTTGGCGACTCCCGGATCTCCAATCAATAAAATATGAATGTCGCCTCTGCTCTTCTGTCCATCAGCATGAACTTTTTCAACTCCCCCAAAGAGCTGCAGTATAAGAGCTTTTTTTATTTCTTCATAACCCCAGATACTTGGAGTTATGCTCCTAGCCAGCTTGTCAAAGATTTTAGGATCAACTGCCAGCTCAAGAATCTGCTTCTCATCCTCATCAGAAATATCCAATTCCTCAAAAGTCTCTTCAAGTGGAATTATATTATTTGCTTCTATAGCAAGCTCAAATCTCGTTGATAACCCGCCAGACTGCAATGGGACAGGAACTTCTTTCAAAACCCCTATTACCTTAACTCTGCTGCCGGGAGTTGTTTTCTCCTCCATCTTAGGCTCGACCAAATCCTCCTTGACAAAAACATGAATTCTTTTGGGCTGCTCTCCTCCAGAAAGAGATTCAGGAGCTTCTTCAACAACCAGCCTTTGAGTATCAACCATTTCTTTGCTTAGTAGTTTAAATCCGCCTCTTCTGCCGCAAGAGCATCGTGAAGGCTCTCGAAATTTCTTTTCAATCTGCAAAACAGACATTATTGTTCCGCAGCTCGGGCATTCAAACTTAGCATTTACAACTTGCGGCCTTACATCGCTGGCCTGCCTGATTATTCCTTCGACAACAATCATTTCGTCAAGATTTTTTGAGCGTATATTCCTAACTTTCATTTCCTGGCTTTTAGGAAGATCGTAAATTCTGACCCGGACATTTGAAACTAATCCCGATTCTTCAATTGCCAGCTCGATTATCGCTAAAGTTTCTTCCGGATTGGTGATAATTTCTTCAGATAGAATGTTAGAGAACTCTGTTAATTTTAGAAAATCGATGTAAATAATATTATTCCCTTTCCTTAACGAATCCCCAAGCTCTTTCTTGTAAGAATCGAAAAAATTCTTAGCCTCAATTATAAGGTCCTCTTTCTTAGGCTTTATAGTTTTCTTGGCCATTATAAAAACCTCCAGCGGGTTTTTAGATTCCAGCATCCAGCAGAGCCTTCTCGATGCCTCTGATTGGCTCTGACAAAAAACCGGAATTTTATGAATCCAGCAACTGAAGACAACCTACGGTTTTCTCCGATTCGGCCGTTGGACGATGGTATTTGATGGACGAATCTTGTCCACATCCAACAACCTCTCACACACTTTCCCTTAATTTGCCTCAGATAGATTCTATTAATTCCCATAGAACTCAAAAATAGCCCTGCTTTTTATAGATTTATGTCCATTTTTTTGTAGTTTTTTAGATACAGAATTATTTTTAAGTAGTAATTTTCTTTTTGTTCAGATACTCAAGTATTGGCGGAATTACCGAGATTAGTATTATTACTATTACAATAAGCATAAGGTTATCCTGCACAAAAGGAATCTCTCCGAATAGGTAACCAGAAAAGAGGAATACTCCGACCCAGATAACGCCTCCGGTGATATTGTATATGAAAAATTTCTTATAATCCATTTTTCCAACGCCGGCAACGAACGGCGCAATAGTTCTTAATATCGGCATAAATCTGGCAATTATTATTGTTTTAACTCCATATTTCTTGTAAAAATTTTCAGTTTTCTGCAGATGTTCTCTTTTTATTAATTTAGAGTTTGAAAAAAATCTTTTCCCGAAATAACTTCCAATCCAATAATTTACCGAGTCTCCAATTATTGCCGCTCCTGCAAGAATTACAAAAAGCAGGAGGACGTTCAGGTAGCCTTTGCCGGCGAAAGTTCCGATTATAAAAATTAAAGAATCGCCTGGGAGGAAAGGGGCTATTACTAATCCGGTTTCTGTAAAAATTATCAAGAATAAAATGAGGTATGTTGAAACTCCGTATGTTTGGATTATTTCTCCAATATATTTATCAAGATGGAGGAGGAAATCAGCGATTGCCATGAGTTAGAGAAAGAATTTGAGTTTATATGAGTTTTTGTTATATGATTATTAACATAAATCCTATGATAGATAATAATAAAGAAAGTCTAATATTCCAAATTAATTTAGTCAGTTTTCTATCTTTAGGTTTATCATTGATTTTCCTAAAGTCAATATTGATAAAACCCTTTCTTTACTGGATTTTTTATATTTTATCCAAATAGTATAACTTTAATAATATTGCAGAATTAAGTACTATGCAAGTCCTATCATGGTTATTGTTTCACCAAATATTCTTTGTCTGTTTCATTTCCATAATTACTTCTCGTAATTTTTCAGCGCAGTCTTAACATTTTTTAAAAGCTGGGTCATTGAATCTTCAAGCTGCTGTTTGTTTTTTGTTCCTGTACAGACAAGTTTCCCGTTGCTGAAAAGAAGAAAAGTTGCGGTTGGAGAAACAAGCTTGTAAACCAATCCTGGAAACTGTTCAGGCTCATACTCTGTATTTTCCATTTCCAAAGCCAAAAAATTCAAATTCAATTTTAAGTCAATTGAACCAGAAGCAACTATATTCTGCACGGTTATCTTTGGTTTTGCTGTAATGTTAACGTTAATCTTCCTAAGCTGTTTTATAACTGCCTGAATTACCTGCTTTACCTGGGCAATAGATTTTGTTCCAGTGCATACAAGATTCCCAGAACTGAATACAAGAACTGCTGACTTAGGCTCTTTTATTCTCAATACAAGTCCGGGAAAAGTCTCTGGATTATATTCTGTATTTGGCTGTGTTCTAGCCAATTTTGTCAACGGCACTGGCTTTTCTAAAGAAGTTGTAGCAACAATGTTCTGAATTTTGTAGTCGCTTTTTGTTCCTGCCATTTTAAACACATACGGTTTTTATGCTTGAGCCCACACATTTTTGGATTATTAGTGTAAGCTCTCGTCCCTCAAGCGATTTTCTTTCTGCATCTTGAGGAAAATCTTTATCCCATATCTATTTATAAACACTGCGAGGATGGTTTATAAAGGTTTTTAAATGAATTTCGGTCTTAAATTTTATGAAAAGATGTCCTTGGCCCGGCAACAATCTTCTTATGATTAAGTATCATGATGAGGAATGGGGCGTGCCTTTGCATGATGATAAGAAGATATTTGAGTTTTTTGTCCTTGACACTTTTCAAGCTGGCTTGAGCTGGGAAATTGTTTTAAAAAAGAGAGAAGGCTTTAGAAAAGCGTTTGACAATTTTGACTTCAGAAAAATTGCCAAATATACAGAGAAAGATTTTGAAAGGCTTAGAAATGACGAAAGAATAATAAGAAACCGGGCTAAAATAAGGGCAACAATAGTCAATGCCAAGAGATTTTTAGAAGTTAAAAAAGATTACGGAAGCTTTGGCAAATACATTTGGCAATTTGTTAATAACAAGCCTATAAAGAATAAATGGAAAAACATTAAAGAACTCCCGACAACTTCAATGGAATCTGATGCTATGAGCATTGATTTAAAAAAACGCGGGTTCAAATTTGCGGGAAGCACTATTTGCTACGCCTTTATGCAGGCTGCAGGAATGGTTAATGATCATTTAACTGGCTGTTTTAGATATAAAGAAATCAGCGATTCATGAATTTTTTATTAATATCAAAAATCTATTTTCAAGTATAGAAGTGTTTATTTAGTCCTTTCAGTTTGTGTGTTTTATGGAAAAGCAGACATTTTCCAGGAACGAAATCCATGGAGGCATAGGCGAATGGGGGCATTCTTCTATAACTAGAAAAGTTCACGCTGGAGATTTAGTTGAGCTTCTTGTTGATGGAAAATTCTTTCAAAGACATGATAATGAATACGAGAGATATACTGGATACATTACATTAATTAGTGATTTTAGTATAGGTTTATCTCCAACACATACTGCTAATAAATGCCACGGATATGCAGATAGAAAAGCTTGCCATAACCAAACCATAGTAAATATAGAAACATGTTTTGTAAGAAAATATAGAATTATTTAATTATAATTAATTTTTTTCATTCAATAACTTTTCTTAAATCTTTTTATGATAATCCAAACAGCTCCTACAATGAAAATTATTGTTACAGCAACTATAAAATAAAATATCCATGAGAAATCTCTCTGAAATTCACAAGTTTGTATCTCTTCAGGTTTGCCATCAATTTTTCCGCAATTATTGGAATCTGCGCACCCCCTAATTTGCGTTTGGTTTTCTGGGCATCTTTCCGGAGTCCATTCAGAACAAGTCCAGTTTGCATTGCATATTGCCCCGCAAAATTGCTCTTCTAAGGGTTTGCTGGTTTCATCAGCGCATGCGTTGAAATCAATGCAGTTTCTTATTTGAGTGTTGTTTATGCAGGGGCTCCACAAGCTGCACTGCCAATCAGGATTGCATGTTGCTGACGAGGCCAGTGGAATGAGAAATAAAAATAGGAATACTATTTGGTAATTCATTTACTTTCAAATCAAAGGAAATTTATAAATGTTTTAATTTTCAATAAATCTATAAACTCTGATTCTTATTTAATTTGAGCGGGAAAATTAAAATTTCGCATAAATTCATTTAACTCACAAAGATATAGGTGAAAATAATGAAGGATAAGTTTGTTCTTGATGAATCGTCAAAAAAGGGGATTGCGCTGACTTTTGATGATGTCAGGCTAAGAACCGGGTATTCTGAAGTTTTGCCAGATAATGTTGATATAGGCTCTCGCTTTTCCAGAAATGTTTCTTTGAAAGCCCCCATAGTTAGTGCGGCGATGGATACTGTGACTGAATATAAAATGGCTATTCAGATTGCAAAACTTGGGGGGATAGGAGTCATACACAGAAATTTGAGCGTTGAGGAGCAGGCATTTAATGTATCCAAGGTTAAACATCATCTTAATGGGTTAATAGAAAAACCAGTTTGTGTATTTGAGAATGATTCTATTAAATCCATTTTTGACAGGATAGAAGAGAAGAAATTTACCTTTAGAAGTTTTCCAGTTCTTAATAATGAATTAAAAATAGTTGGATTGATAACCCGAAATGATTTTGACTTCTGCGACAGCTTAGATTGCAGCGCGAAGGATATTATGTCAATAGATTTGTTAACTGCTCCCCAAGAAACAACTGTTGAGGAGGCATTTGTTATAATGAAAAAAGAGAAAAAGAAAGTATTGCCTTTAATTGATGGAAATGGTTTTCTTGCAGGAATGTATTCTTTTAGCGATGTTAAAAGAGTTAAGACTGGAGCTCTTTCCAGCTACAATTTAGATAGTAAAGGAAGATTAAGAGTTGCTGCGGCAGTCGGGGTTGGCGAAGAGGCGCTAAGAAGAGTCAGGGCGCTTGTCGAAAAAGATGTCGATGTTATCGTTATAGATACTGCGCATGGAGACACGAAATTAGTTATAGATACTTTAAAGAAAATAAAAAGTGAATTTGCTGTTGACGTTGTTGTTGGAAATGTCTCTGTTGGCGAATCTGCGAGGAGGCTTGCTGAGGCAGGAGCTGATGGAATAAAAGTAGGGCAGGGAGGAGGGTCTATATGCACTACAAGGATTATTGCAGGAATAGGGAGGCCTCAAGTTTCCGCGATTTATGATTGCGCTAAAGCCGTTGAGAGCTTTGGAATTCCCATTTGTGCCGACGGGGGATTAAGGCATTCTGGAGATATTCCCATAGCTATTGCTGCAGGAGCACATTCTGTCATGATGGGAAGCATGCTTGCTGGAACCGAAGAAGCTCCCGGAGAAGTTGTTTTTTATCAGGGAAGAAAGTGGAAAGTTTACAGGGGAATGGGGTCTTTGGAAGCAATGAAGTCCAATGAATCTTCAAGAGAGAGATATCTTCAAGGCGAAGGAAAAAAACAAATCATTCCTGAAGGCGTTGAGGGCCTTGTTCCATGTAAGGGAAATGTTGAGGAAACAATCTTCCAATATCTTGGTGGTTTGAGGAGGGGAATGGGTTATGCAGGGGCCAATACCATTGAAGAATTAAGGGAAAAAGGAGAGTTTGATCAGATTAGCTTGGCAGGAATTCAAGAATCTCATACTCACGATGTTTTGATCACAAAAGATTCGCCTAACTATACCAAAGAGATTTAAACACGAAAATTGCCAAAATTAAAATTCCTTTTTTATTTCTCTGAGGCCTTTAATCACATAATCTGTTCCAGATACGACACTTAACAATGCAGCTGCCCCCAACAGAATTGTTCCTAGATTTATTTCCAGAATTATCAATATTAATGAAATCATTTCTATAGTGGTTTTTATTTTTCCCAGAATACTCACTCCGATTATTTTTCTGTATTCAAGCGCTAAAGCCCTTACACCAGAAACGATTATGTCCCTTGATATTAAAATTAGGGCCATCCAATGGGGGATTCCGTTTCCAACGTAGAGAATAATTACCGCTATCGTGATTAGTTTATCTGCGATTGGGTCCAATAGTGCTCCTGACTTTGTTACCTTCTTGTTCTTTCTGGCCAAGTAACCATCGAGGAAATCACTTAAAGCCATTATTGCAAACAAAATTGCAAGAATTATCTTTTTATTAGGATTTTCAAGAAAATAAAATAAAGTTATGAACACCGGAATTAGTAAAATTCTTGAAATTGTTATTCGATTAGGGAGGTTCATTTTAAAACCGGTGGTTTTATATCTCTAACGCAACTTTTCTTCTGCTCGGCCATTGGAAATCGATATTGATTTAATGTTTGCCTCATTCCAATAACCTCGATCTCCGCTGAAAGCCTATACAAAACTTAATTTATTTGTTGATAGGTTTAGCTACGATTTCAATATGGCTTGGGGAATTTTCTGTTAAAACTTTACAAAAGCCACCATGAGTACATTCTCCCCATAAAAATCTATCTGGCTCTTTGATTATCCCTTCTCTATAAATATTTGTTGTAACATAATAACCTCTTTCAGAATTAATAGTTTTATCATTTTCATAAAACTGAAATTGTAAGCGATTTTCAGTACCTTTTTGATGAGAAATTGTCAATGATATTGAATCAAATTTGTCTGCAGAAGCGTCAGCAAGATTTTGGTCATATTCAAATAAGACTATCTCGGCTATTGCATTTTGAAACGATTCCAATTCTTCTGAAACAACCAAAGAACCATCAAATAAGATGTTTCTTGATTTTATAGAATCTGGTTTGTTTAATAAATATATTGCAAAAAAAGAAACTATTATTAATACTATTACGATCACAGTTAATAATATTTTATTTTTCATAAAATTATAATGCTTATTTTATTTATAAAGATTTGTAAAGCTTAAGTTTCCTTCTGAAAAACCAACGCGGTCTTAATTAAAGTTGAGGCGTTTTTCCTAAAAAAACGGCGTTGGTTTTTTGTATTATGTAATTATTTTCCACCTTGTTTTTCATAAGCATTTTCTATATCTTCTAAAGATGCAATGTCTTCCGTGTTTCTGTCTGGTCTTAAAGCTGTAAATCTTGGAAACCTTAATGCAAAGCCGGAAGAGTATTTAGGGGATTTTTGAATTTCCTGATACGTTATTGTAACAACAATTTTTGGCCTTACTTTTATATTTCTTCCATCTTCTGAGATTATCAAAGGCTTTAGGAGTTTTGTTATTTCATCATATGAAACGCCTTCTTCCCGCTTTTCTTTCACTCCTGTTGAAACCTTGCCGACTTCTAAAAATCCATTTCCGCTTCCGCACCCAAGATCAAAACTTGAAAGCCATCCGCTTCTTTTTCCTGTGCCATATTCTGCGCCAATGATAACTAAATCAAAATCTTTTTCACTCGGTTTTATTTTTAGCATGTGGCCTACTCGCGAGCCAGGATTATAAGGCGAGTTTAGGTTTTTCATCATAACTCCTTCTTGATTGTTTTCCAGAGCCTGCTTGTAGAATTTTTCAGCTTTTTCTAAATTATCTGTTATTATTTGTTTTGCAGGAATAATTTTGTAAGGAGTTGATTTTATTATCTGTTTTAGAAGTTTTGTTCTTTTTTCAAATGGCTCATCAAGAAGGGATTTTCCATTGTAATATAAAATATCAAAAACATTTATTTCAATCGGCAATTCATTTTTCATTTTTTCAATTTCGTATTTTCTTTTTATTCTCTGGCTGATTGCCTGAAATGGCATGTATTTTTTTGTTTCTTTATCAAATCCAACTGCTTCGCTGTCTAAAATAAAAGAGTTTCCTTTAACATATTTATTGACGTATTCAATTGCTTCTGGAAATTGGCGAGTGACGTTCTCTAGCCTTCTTGTATAAAGAGTTATTTTATCTTTGTCTTTGTTGATGACAAGTCTAAAACCATCATACTTATATTCTATTGCACACGGCTTTCCGACTTCTTCAAAACCTTCCGGGATGTCTGATGCTTTTTGAGCTAACATTACTTTTACTGGCTTGCCAACTTCTAAGGAAACTTTTTCTAAATTTTCTAATTTGCCTTTTTTTGATATTTCGAAAACATGTCCTAAATCATTGGATTTATCTAAGGCCTTTTGTATTGCAACATTTGATTCTTTTGTGTTAAAGAACGCTTTGGCAATCGCATCTCTTATTGTGCTTTGCTGAATTCCGATTCTTAAATCTTCTAACAGAGTTCTTACAATGTATTTTGATTCTGTAGGCTCTGCTGAAGTTAAAAGCTCTGTTATTAAACTTAGTTTTTTGTCAACTGTTCCTTTTCCCTCTAGTTCTGGGAGTTTTCTTAAATTGTCTAGGATTTTTTCTGTTGTCAAAACATGAGAGCTTAAGGTGTGTTGTTTTTTACTTTTAATTAAGGCTTTAGCGACTTCACCTAAATCTCCTATTTTTTTCCATTCTTGAACAACTTTTTCACTAGAAACCCCAGTTGATTTTGAAATTGCTTTAATAACTAATTGCTCGCTTATTCCGATTTTTTTATCTTCATGCTCTGGGTAAATATTCCCTAGAAGCAAGTAAATTACATTTTTATCATCAATAGTATGCAAAAATTTTGATAGGATTTCTGTTTTTTCAAGCCTCTTAGTAGTTGAAGCGAGTTCTTCATATATTTTTGCAAGGTTTGAGTAGCGCATTAATATGGTAATTTAAGAAACTATATGAATTTTTTGGTTACTATAATTAAATTTATATAGTTCTCTCTCTCTCTAATTGTAACTTTTTGCTTGGCAAAAAGTTTGACTGAAAGGAGGTGACGAGCGATTTCGCGAAATAATCCAAAAATGAGCGAGGTCGCGAGAATAAATGGCGAAAAATAATAATGCGCTTTGGTGGGTTGTTTTTATTGTTCTAGCACTTGTTGTAGGTTATCTTGTTGGCTCAACTCTAACAGGAAATATCATTGGAAGTCGTTGGAATGTAAGGGGCGGGACACCAGCTGATGGAGGAGGTGGTGGGACGACTAGCTCTACAATTAAAGCAAATTCTTGTGATGCTGATGACAATTGTGAGGTTAATGCAATAAGTAGCCCCAATGACAGGAGTTTAATATTATCAACTGGGGCAACAGCAGGAAGTCAAAGAACTCTTCAGATAGACGGAGAGCAAATTATTTTATCTAAATTAGGAATTGCTCACGGGGTTGGCTTTCAAACAAATGATCTTGGTAGTTTAATAATAACACCTGAATCTGGCGCGGCTAAAATTAATGCTGTATTATCTTTGGCTAGATTAGGAGCTGCTAATGCGGTTGAGTTAGAATCTAACGATTTAGGTAGTTTTGTTGTTACACCGGGCTCTGGATCAGCGAAAATAAATGCGGATTTGACTTTAGCAAGAGTTGGAAGTGCTGGAGGAGTGGTTTTAAAATCGAATGAATTTGGAAGTTTAACTGTGACTCCTCAATCTGGAGCCGCTAAAATTGAAGGTTATTTAAGTATAACAAACCTAACTGGCTCAGGAAATGCTTATGTTTGTGTAAATAGTGCTGGGCTTATTTATAGAAGCTTGACTGCTTGCAGGTAATCATTTTTTCTTATTCTTTTATTTTTTTAGAACTAGTTGTTACTTCTTTGCTTTTTTGCAGTTTTGCTGAAGTTTATTTTTGAAAAAATGTGGGGCGTGGCTAGGAAATAATAAAACCGAAAGGTATATAAATAAGTTATATCTTATAAATAAGATTAAACTTATTGGAGGTAAAACAAGAAATGGAAGAAAAAATTGAAATGGCAACTGTGAGTTCAAGAGGACAAATTTGTATCCCAAATGACATAAGGGAAGAAATGGGATTAAAAGAAGGAAGCAAGGTTTTGTTTGCTTTGACTGGAGATTCTTTGATTATGAAGAAAGTTAGCATGCAGACCTTTGCAGAAATCACTAAACCTTTGAAGGAAGCCATGAAAAAATCTGGCTTGAAAGAGTCTGATGTTGTTGGTATAATTCACAGATTTAGAGCTCAAAAAAGAGCTGGAAAATGAGAATCACAACAGATACGAATGTCCTTATTTCTTCTACGTTTTGGGAAGGTGCGTCTGATAAAATTATGCAAAAAGTTGAAAATAAAGAAGTTGAGCTTGTTCTATCTAAGGAGTTAATAAGTGAATTCACAAAAGTATTAGGTTATGATGAAATCAAAGATAAAATTAAAGACAAAAATCTTGAAGTTAGGAGAAGTGTAGAAAAGATAGTTTCCATTTCAACAATAGTGGAGTCGAGCCAGAAATTTGAAATTGTTAAAGATGACCCGGATGATAATATGGTTATTAATTGCGCTGCTGAAGGAGATGTTGATTATGTAGTTACTCAAGATAACCATTTGCTTAAAATAAAAGAGTTTAAAGGAATAAAAATTCTAAATCCAGAAGAATTTTTGGAAATTTTTGAAAAAGTGTAAATTATTTTTTAACAGCTTTTTTATAGTTGTTGTTTACCTTATCCCAGTTAATCACATTAAAAAAGTTTTTCACATACTCAGCTCTGTTGTTTTTGTAAAGGAGATAATAACTATGCTCCCAGACATCTATTCCAAGAATCGGGGTTTTCTCCTGACTTAAAGGAGATTCTTGGTTTTTTGTTTGCATTATTTCAAGATTTCCTTTTGAATCAACAACAAGCCAGGCCCAACCGCTTCCAAATAAAGTTAATGCTGAATTTGAAAATTGTTCTTTAAAATATTCAAAACTCGTAAACTTCTTTGTTATTGCCTTTTCAATTTCTCCAGAAATATTGATATCTTTTTTTAGAATTTCCCAGAAAAAGTTGTGATTTACAAAACCACCGCCATGATTGATTACTGCTTGTCTTATTTTTTCAGGAACTTTGTTTATCTCTTTGAGCAAGTCTTCTGCTTTTTTCTTCTGCAAGTCAGGAAATTCTTTTAATGCGTCATTGAGCTTGTCAGTATATGTTTGGTGATGCTTGTCATGATGGATTTTCATCGTTAGTTCATCTATGAAAGGCTCTAAGGAATTGTATGCGTATTGGAGGGGCTTTAGTTCAAACATAAAATTAACTATTGTTTAGTATTTATATAGATTACGATTAATGATTTAGTGAGAAAAACTATCGAAATGTTAATAAATGTTGAATGTCCTTGATAATCATGGTTGGTTTAATGGATAGAGTTGGGTTGGTTAATGGCATGGGACATGGCGATGTTGTGCAAGAAAAACCAATATCTGCCGCTTATCTTCAAATAACCCCAAGAAAAGGTTTGTTGAAAGATCGTTTTGCTGATGGAAAATTGGAAAAATTCTTTGATGATTTTAAAGGTTTGTTCGAATTTGACGAATTTGAGAAAGATATGAGAGTTTTTATTGAAAATGAAGAGTCTCTAATCGAACAAGGCCATTTTGGGAAATACGCTTTGTTTTACCATGGAAAGTTATGGGGAATTTTACCTGTTTTTAAGCCTTTGATTGATTCATTTCATAAGAAAGAGGGGAATCACTCGTGTTATTGCGACAGAATCGGCGAAGGATTTGATCCAAATAAAGAATTTTAATAATAATGCCTTGAACTTGCTGGGGTTAGCTAAAAATTATTAGTTTTTTATATTTATGGGTTTTATTTAAGCTATTTTATCTGTTCCAACCAGCCCACCATGCGAAAATGGGACTAATATAGAATTAAATTTTTTATATAGTTAGTTTAAATATCCGCCAAATTGTTTTTCAATCATTAATATTTTCGCTGTGAAATAGATAATCAATTTATATTTTTTTAAGCCCTTAGCCCTCTTGATTTTATGGCCGCAGAAGTCAATCCTCTCAAAGCTCTTTTTTTATTTTTTCTATCGCATATCCAATTTATTGTCGGGTCGTTTTTTATCTCCGGCTTTGAAGGATCGACGCAGATTACCTCGAAGAAATAATGAATTCCGTCTTTGCCAACTTGGTAGGAATTTAGGACTTCAAGATTTGGATATTTTTTTGCAACACGCGACTCTGCAATCCACTTGTAAGACATTGAAAGATTTTTTCTTGTATGCATTCTCTTGCTTCTGCGGGCTTTTTTCGGCCTTGTTCTTTTGTGGCCGCCCCTCATTAACCTTGCGCGTATAACTACAAATCCAACTTTTGCTTTGTAGCCCAATGCCCTTGCTTTATCCAGCCTTAATGGCTTTTCAACTCTAGTGAATGTTTCTGATTTTCTCCATTTAATCATTCTTTCTCTTAGAGTTTTTGTGTCTGGCTTTTTCCACGCTTGTTTTATATAGTGATAAGCTCCGTGTGTCATAGACTATTTATAGAAAAATGGTTTTTAAATATAACTAATATGTGAGCTGTAAAGTAAACGTCATCTAATTACCAATGAACTGACCGAAATCTATTAAAGTATTAAGGTATTAGTTAAAGAGAGGTTTTAAAATGACTGATGTCCATACTAAAAAAAATAGCAGTTTTTGTGGATGGATGTTTTTGGCACAGATGTCCAAAGCACTATAAAGAACCAGAACAAAATAAGAAATTTTGGAAAAACAAAATAAATAAAAACACTGCAAGAGATAAATTAGTAACAAAAAAGTTAAAAAAAGAGGGATGGAGGGTTATCCGCGTCTGGGAACACTCTCTCCGAAGAATAAAATGAAAAAAGAGGTAAACGTTATAGATTTATTCTGCGGTGCTGGCGGTCTGAGCACCGGATTTAAACAGGCAGGGTTTAATGTTATTCTTGGGATAGATAATGACGGCAGTGCGCTGAAAACCTTTAAACTAAATCATCCTGAGTCTGAAATTTTGGAGAAAGATATCTCTAAAAATGACCCAAGAAATTTTTTAATAAACCAGTTTTTACGAATTGTTTCTTTGGTTGAACCAGAAATTTTTGTTATAGAAAATGTTCATGGATTAAGATCTATGAAAGATGAAAATGGCAGATTAGTCTTGGATCTAATAGGAAAAAGAATCAAAAAATTAAGATATTCGTTAAAAACATATATTTTAAACGCAGAAGAATATGGGGTTTCTCAAAAGAGAAAAAGGATTTTTTTAGTCGGAGGAAGAAAATCGGTTGACTTAAAAATAAAAAAAACAAATAAAACCCTCCTGAAAAATATTTTATTAGATAAAAATGATGTACCTGGTAAATATTTTTATTCACAGAAACTTATTAAAGGTTTTAAAAGACGAGAAAAAATAAATAAAAAATTAGGGAGGGGGTTTGGATGGAGATTTCTAAGTCCAGATGATACTTCGTATACAATATCAGCAAGGTATTACAAAGACGGAGCTGAAGCACTTGTTAAATATTCTGAAAATCAAATAAGAAGACTTACTCCTGAAGAATGTGCATTGATTCAGTCATTCCCTAAGGATTATAGATTCGAAGGGGGAATAATTAAGATGTACAAACAAATAGGTAATGCTGTGCCCCCTAAGCTGGGTTTTGCAGTTGCGAAAGCTATAAAAAACGCTGTATTTTAGCTTTTTTAATGAATGAAACCTACGAAGTAATCCCAAGTGCAAAAAGATTAATAAAATCTTTAAGAGATATAGGATATGATTTTTCAACAGCTGTTGCTGATCTTATTGACAATTCAATTGAAGCAGGAGCTTCTAAGGTAGACATTGATGTTGCATTTTATGGTAATGATTCGTATGTCCGTATTTCAGATAATGGAAACGGAATGAAAAGTGAAAATTTAAAGGAAGCAATGCGTTATGGTTCTGAAAGAGACTATCTTGAAGAGGATCTTGGCCGCTTTGGATTAGGATTAAAAACTGCTTCAATGAGCCAATGTCAGTATTTTTCTGTTGCAAGCAGAAGTAAAGAAAATAAACAAATTGCTGTTTTTAGTTGGGATTTGTCCCATATTGAACGGACAAATAAATGGGAAATATTGCAACCGAAAGAAAAAGATATACCTGAATTATTGAAGACTCCAATCTCAGAGCATTCTGGTACTGTTGTTCTGTGGGAGAAATTAGATAGGATTATAGGTTTTAAAAACTCGGAAGGAGAAGCGGCCCGCAACAAAGTTATTTCTATGTGCAGAGAACTTGAAAATTATTTGAGCATGGTTTTTCATAAATTTTTATCAAATGAGGTTCTCGGAAAATCTTTAGAAATATATCTCAATCGCAATAAAATTCAACCATGGGATCCTTTTGGACGTCATGAATCCAAAACAAATATACTATCTCCTATAAAAATTAAAATAATCCATAACGGTGCTGAAAATAAAATATTCCTACAGCCTTATATTCTACCAACAAAAGAAGAATTCTCATCACAAGATTCTTTTCAGAAATTATCCGGCATATCAGGATGGAATCCCCAGCAGGGATTTTATATTTATCGTGCAAACAGAATGATACAAAGCGGGGGATGGTGTGGTTTAAGAGTAATAGATGAACATACCAAACTCGCCAGAATAGAATTAAATTTTTCTCCGGCACTCGATGATTTATTTAAAATAAATGTTGCCAAAATGAAAGTTCAATTACCTGTTCAGGCCAGAGAGGAGATTGAACGGGTGGTTAAACCAATAGTTTCACTGGCCCGTGAACGTTACGATCATGAAAAGAAAAATTTGTTTAAACCATCTGCTCCCAAAGTAACTGAGATTCAACAAACTTCTCCAATTAATAAAAACATTTTAATTAAAAATAGCTCTCAAGATATTAAATTTGATCTATTCACATTGAATGAAGTTGAACAAAAGGTAAAAGAATTTGCAACGAAATACGAAAGTAAAACAATTTCAGATGTTTTTTCACGCTTAAGAAGGAGATTATTTGGGAGATAAAATGAATGAAACTGAAACACTTGGATTGGTAAGACACTTTATTGACATAGGAATTTCCTTGGATGAAGCAGTGAATAATCCTGCTATACCTCTTAATTTTAAGGACAAGATTTTGCAAACAATCAAGGAAGAAGAAAATATTATACTAGAACCAGCAAACATAATAAAAGACAGCGAAAACTATGAAGATTGGCTAATCAAAGAAGACAGGTCTGATTGGTATTACTGGAATACTTTACGAAGATATCTACTTGATAAAAAGGGATGGTCTGGACCATCAGTCCAGTCATTAGATAAAGAAACAGACAGAATCTTGGGAATGCTCGATTCTCCGAAAAAAGAGATCTTTGATAAAAAAGGTCTTGTACTGGGATTTGTACAAAGCGGGAAAACCTCTAATTACACTGCATTGATAGCAAAAGCTGCTGATTCTAGTTATCGGCTCATTATCGTGCTTTCAGGAACAGATAATGGTCTCCGTTTACAGACTCATAGAAGATTAAAAAATGAGTTAGTTGGTAGTAATGAAGGAAAGGGCGTACCTCTCCCCCCGATAGGTAAACAATGGCATGAGTTTACACGTGTTGATTTAAATGGAGATTTCCAAGCAGGATTTGTTAATACTGCGGCATTGCAGGGAAATCAACCAGTGTTGATGGTAATTAAGAAAAACGGAGCAGTACTCAGACGACTTATTAGCTGGCTAAATTCAGCATCAGAGGAAATTAAAAGAACTCTCCCTCTTTTAGTAATTGATGATGAAGCAGATTTGGCAAGCATAGATACAAAAGGATCATATCAGGCAGAAGATGAACTTCTGCCAGAAGATTATGAAGCTCCTTCTGTAATAAACGGGTTAATACGTGATTTATTAAATAAGTTCAATCGCAAAGCGTATATTGCTTATACAGCAACACCATTCGCTAATATTTTAATCCCTCATGATAATTATAATCCAAGATTTAGCGATGATTTATATCCCAAAAATTTTATAGTTAATTTACCAAAACCAAATGAATATTTCGGAGCAGAAGAATTATTTGGACCTATGGACTATGTTTCAGAAGACGAAAACGAAGGGCTTGATGTTATAAGAACCGTTAATGATTCAAATGATTTTTTATTAGAACAATACTCTATAATGCATCCTGATATGGAAAAGGCTATTCTTAGTTTCGTGCTGGCTGGTGCGTCAAGAAGTTACAGAAGTAAAAAAGATTTTCCAGCTACAATGCTTATTCATATAACTTTAAGAACAATAAAACAAGAGCAACTTAAGGAGATTGTCGATAGGAAATTCACTGAATTTAAAGATGAGTGGAGATACAATCGCAAAGAAAAGATTTATGATCAATTACGCAGAATCTGGGGAGAAGATTTTTTACCTGTTATTCAAGCAAAATATCCTAATAAATTGATTAACTTTAAAGATATTGAAACTAATATTAGTACCTTCTTCGAATCGGTTCAAATAAGATCTCTGAATAGCGTTTCTGGGGACTCTCAGGCACTTGACTACGAAAAAGAACCAAATCTTAAGTTAATTGCAATTGGCGGAAATAAACTCTCCAGAGGATTAACTCTTGAAGGACTCTTGATAAGTTTCTTTACAAGAAGAACAAAGCAATATGATACTTTAATGCAGATGGGAAGATGGTTTGGTTTTCGCGGAGGATATGAAGATTTAACAAGAATATATACTACCCCTGAGCTTTCAGGATGGTTTAGTAGTCTATCACAGATTGAAGCGGAATTACGGGAAGATATTAAAATATATGAAGAACTAAAACTTACTCCTTTTGAAGTTGGTTTGCGAATTAAAGCTCACCCAGTTATGCAGGTTACATCGCCTTCAAAACGAAGATTTGCCAATGAAGTATTAATTTCAAAAACTTATAGAGGATTATTATCACAAACTATAAAGTTTCCTTTGAATAACCTTGAGGTTCTTTCAAAGAGAGAAGAAGAGAATATTGCTATAGTTAAAAAATTTTTATCTGAATTGGGAGAACTTACAGGATTTCATAATGAAAGACCATTTTGGAAAAATGTGCCCGCACAAAAAGTGATAGATTTTCTAAATAAATTTCAAACAGATGAAAGCAATTTATCTTTTCGTCCCCAACTAATTATTGAATATATAAAAAAATTAAATGAGGAAAACGAATTGATAAAATGGACCGTAGCTATATGCGGAAATAAATCTTATGATTCAGATCTTGGAGATGTTGATTTAGGGTTAAAAATTAAAATTAATCAGATCAATATTAGCCAAGAAGAAAAAAATAGAAATAGTCTTAAAGGCATTGTAAGTCAGGGAGATGAATTGATAGGGTTATCATCCGAAAAAGAAGATGAAGTTAATAACCTTATTGCTAGCACGAAAATTCAGAAGAATAATGCTGCCAGATTAATTAGAGACCCTTCCGAAGGTTTAATTCTATTATACCCTATAAGTAAGAATTCAAAACCTCACTCAAAAAATAGAATTCCTTTATATGAAGATCCAAAAGATCCTCTTGCAAAAAATCTAATTGGAATAGCTATCTCTTTTCCTGAGAAATCAAAAATTCCTCAATCTGATGAGTTATATGTCATTGGAACAGTTCCTTGGAGGCCTGAAGATGAGTCTTAACCAAAATATATGGACAAAATTAGAAGATGGCTTACCTTCCGGAGAAAGAATCGCTGCAAGATTAGCTATACCTAACAAATCAAGGAAATTGTATGCTGGTCTTGATTCATATAAACAACGTCATTTACTTATCCCCCTTGAAGAAAACGAAGAAGAATATTATGATTCAGAAAGCAGAGGTATATCTGTTAAAACAAAAGAATTAATCATTAAAGGGTCTGAACAAAAAAAGTATATTGATATTATTTGTCAAGATGTTTCTGGGCACGTTATTTTTGATGCAATTGCTGAAGATATCGCAGAAAAATTAGATAAAGGAATTTCAAGAGAGATAATAATAAATGTTATAGGTAAATGGCGTAATTTCTGGGATAAATCCGTACAAGACTTATTATCTTATAATGTGATGACCGGACTTTTTGCAGAGTTATGGTTTCTATATTATTGGCTGTTCCCTAGGATGGATAAACTTTCTGCGCTTGCTGCATGGAGAGGTCCATTTTCAAGCAGGCACGATTTTGAATGGATTGGAAAATCTGTTGAGGTAAAGGCTACTACAAATGTACATAGCAGAACACATAAAATAAATGGAATAGAACAACTGTCCCCTCCAGAAAACGGAGAGTTATTTTTATTTAGTTTGCGTATTCGTGAAGAACACGGAGCAAACAACGATCTTCCAAAACTTATTTCTCTCTGCAGAGAGAAATTAAAAGATAACTCTAAAGCCATAACAAAATTTGAAAATATACTAGGAATTATAGGTTATTCTCCAATACATGACAATGAATACTCAAAAATTAAATTTAGAGTTGTTGATGAGAGATTATACAGGGTTACTGATGAGTTTCCGCGTTTGATAGAAGATTCATTTGTGAATGGAATACCTCCAGGAATCGGAACAATAGAGTATAATATCAATCTAGATGGGTATGACAATTTATGTCTTGCTAAATCCCATGAAGAAAAAATTGACTTTTAGTTTTGTACTGATAATTTAATTAGGTCGAGCCATCTACTCTCCCCTAAATCTAAATTAACACCTGCTTTTTCAGAAGGAACTTCTCCCGTAGTTGAATGGTTTTCTATTAACTGCAAAAGGTATAGAATTCAAACCGAAATATTAATAGGAAGTTTAAGATTAATTTTATCTAAAATCTGCTTTAAGATTATGGCTCTTTTTTTAAAATCCAATATGCCAACATTCTTTATTTCGTTGGTGGCAACATCTTTTGTAATAAAAATTCCTTGCTCAATTTCTTCTGTTGTTCCTTCATCTGCTGGCAATCCAAAGGATATCTCTAAAAAATCCCCTTCCTCGTCATAGTAAATGTCATAGGTATTATATTCTTCCTTCATTTTATGTCCTTACTTAAATAGGCAGTTATAATAAAACCCTCTCCATTTAAATATTTAACTACAACTAAAACAAAGCGGTTGGGATATTTAAGGTATTTGTAGTTTTTATAATAATAACCCTTTTCAAAGTCTTGGTTAATTATCTTACTCGGGATTTGAAGCGTTTGTTTTATTTCTTCTAAATATTTCTCCAGATATGGATGCCTTTTCGTAATATGTTTCCATTGTTTTTTAGTTAATCTTATTTTCCTCTCTGTCTTATCACTTATTTCAAAGATATAACTCATAGAGCAATTAAGTAAAAAAAGTTTTTAACTTTAACTAAGATTCCTTCAGTCACAAGACTTATAAATAGATTAATTTTTCTCTTTTGGAATGAGGCCGTAGCTCTATGAGATTTCCGTATTCAAATGGAGAGTCTCATCGTAGCGAGGTTTCATTTATGAGGCCGTAGCTCAGCCTGGCTAGAGCACTGCATTCTAGCTTGGTGTAAAAGCCAATCAGAAGGTGATTCTGATAGGAATAGGACGAGGTTCTATCTTATCCTATCTTTAGCAAGGCAGGGGTCCTCGGTTCAAATCCGAGCGGTCTCATTTAATCTATTTCCGCAATGTCGTCCAAGCTTGGCCAATATAGAGCGGTCTAATTTTAT
>JACOYJ010000064.1 GCA_016181885.1 Candidatus Pacearchaeota archaeon
TTTTTGACTTATGAATCAGAACAAAATTATCTGATAATGAATGGGAGAGAGGTTTTCAAATTCGCAGTCCCTGGAATGAAGCACGCCGTCCATAAAGTTCTTGAAGATACTGGCTACACACTAAGTAATGTTGGCTTAATAATTCCTCATGGCGCAAATCAAAGGATAGTTAATGCAGCGGCAAAAGACCTTTTTAATCCTGGAGAAGATAGTCCTGAAGAAAAGATATTCAAAGGAAAAGCGTTTACAAATCTTGAAAAGTATGGAAATATTTCTACCGCATCTACAGGAGTGTCAATGGATGAGGCAATAATAAGAGGATTGTTAACTCCGGGGATGCTTTACATTTTAGTTTCATTCGGAGCTGGCTTAACTTACGGTGCCATTTTAGCAAGGCATAATTAATGCTTTCTAAAAAAGTTTCCTTGAACATACCGGGATAAAGTATCTTTCATATCTCTTCTTAAAACCGTTTCATCTATAGCTTTTCTCCCATTAGGCAATTTTATTTCCTTAAGAATACCAGAAGCAACAGCATATTCATCAAGTTTTCCTCCCCCCTTAGAAACAACTCTGGGTCCTGCAAAAGAAAAAACATTTCCAGAACCATATTTTTCTGCAATTATAACATCTCCTTGACTTGCATTACTTCCTAAAATCCCTGCAGTACAGGGGGAGACTAATACAGAATAAAATGGTTTTCCATTTCTTTTCAAATCATAAGTAACAGCAACATTCTTCTCCATCTGTTTTAATCCTAAAGTCCCTTCAGCCATTCTAACTCCTCCAGAACTAAAAACTCCCACCAAGGGAACTTTATATTTCTTAGCCCTTTGAGCAGCGAGATTAAATTCCTCTCCCTCAACAATTCCCAAAGTACCCCCCATAAAATCAAAAGAAAGTAAATAAAACACTGCCTCCCTTCCATCAATTTTAGCCCTCCCAGTAACTGCTCCAGAATTTAATCCGATTTTTTGCCTGGCTTTTTCTAAAGAGACTAAATAGCTTGCAGTATGATAAACTGTTTGTTTAAAATCCTCAAATTTTAATCCATCAAATTGCTCAAAGGAATCATTATCGGTCAAAATTCTAATCCACTCTTTATAAGAAAGTCCTTCACCCCACCCGCAATTAGGACAACTCTTATGATTGTCTTTATAAGTTTTCTCAGTTAAAACCCACCCACAATCTTCTTCCCTATAATCAAGTTCATCATTAACAGGAACATAAAATATCTTTCCCTGGCACTTTATTCCATTTTCTTCTTTTTTAATCCCCCATCTCTTTTTTATTTCTCCACTAAAGTGTTCAGCAATAGGAACAAGCTCACCGGGGGGATTAGTAATTTGCATTCTCGGAACCTTATCTGAGATAGGAGCGGGAATATAAAAATTAGTCTCTGGTTTCTTAGAAAATCCAAACCTGTCTAAAAGACCTTTTGTTTCGCCATAACGAAGTGCTTTTCTAATTCTTTGATCTCTAAGTTTCCCAACATGATGAACCCCCTTCCCCATATCTTCAAATGCCTTATTCAAAGCATCATTAATATATTTCATAGTGATCCTATATCCAGTATCTTTTTCAAGGTGAGACCCTCCTGGAAACTCAGACACTATTTTATCAACAATCCCAAGATTCAGCATATCATGAGCCATTGGCTTAAGCAGCTCAAGTGCTTTTGCGATTCTATCTGGATCATCATCCGCATATTTTAAAATAGTTGCAGCATGTTGTGGGGCAATAACAGAATAATCAGCACATTCTAACATCAAATTCTTATCTCCGATTTGCCCTTGTAATGCTCCGCCACTTCCTCCCTCTCCCAAAACCAAAGAAACTATCTGAGTTCTCAAAGAAAGTAATTTTCGGATATTTTCCGAAATTAACCAAGACTGTCCTTTAAGTGCAGCATAATTATTAGCCGCTCCACCAAAGGTGTTGATTAAAAGTAAAAGTTTTTTATTTTCTTTTTCTGCCTTATTATAAAGCTGATTTGCAAAAACAAGGCCTTCGGGAGAAACATACCCATAATTTACCTTAGCAAGATCTTCTAAACTAGTTCCCTTTGGTTTCATCTGCCCTACAAAAACAATGGGCTCATAATTTTTTTCATCCCAAAGATATAATCCTTCTCCTCCAATAAGCCCCATTTTCAACATTCTATTTTCTAGATTATCTTTCTCCCCAGTAATCTCTTCAACTAAATCCGTTGAATATTTAACCCCCTTCAAAAAATAAGTGACAACATCATCGGCTTGAATTCTACCCGGGTGTCTTAATATTTCAAGAATTTCTATCCTACTAAGTTTAGGTCCATTATCCTCTCTTTTCTCTGCCATCTTGCCCAAACTATTAACAAAATAGGGCTTTAAAAGCCTAGTCATAACTAATTACTTAATAAATTCTACATCAATTTTCTTTTTATTAATATTAATTATAACTCCCAGGTCTTTATTCACAAGATCTGAACTAACAGCCAAAGTTTTTCCCGTTTTTTACTTTCCCATAAATATATCCAGAATAAGCTATTTTATCCTTACAAGAAGATTTCTAATTAATGCTTAACTCTAACTTTTAATAAAGGCTTAATCCAATCAACTTTTTGGCCATCGGAAACATAAAAATCCCTAATTCTGCCATTATATGGAGAAAGAACATCATCATAAAGATTTCCAAAATGTTTAATCGATCCAACAACATCCCCTTTTTTAATTTTAGAGCCTTTCTTAACATAAGGCTTGGCTTTCGGAATCCTAGGGTCAATCAAATAAAAAGTTCCAACCCCGAGAGAAGTAATATCTTGATATTTCATTTTTCTCTTCCCCATATCCCTTTCTTTTTTCATCGGCAATGGAGGAGGCATAATTTCTTTTCTCGGCAGAGCATTTTGTTTTATTATTGTAACTCCTTCAAACAAGCCATTAATTGTCAACGAATTAATCTCTGAAGCTTCCACTATGTTAACTAACCTTTCCAAATCTAACCCAAATATGCGCATAAAAAAACCAAAATTATTCAGTTTAAAAGCTTATTTAATAAACCTGACTTTAATATTAGAACCAATTATTTCGATTATTGTCCCATTTCCATGGTGCACAGATCCAACATTAACTGCCAAAGTCTTTCCAATTTTTTGTTTCCCCATTCCTTCCTCGATATGCCCGCTTAAAGAAAGAACTGGCTGATATTTGTTTATTATTCTTCTAATTAACTTTGAGCCATAATGTTTTCCCTTGGCAATTTTATGCGCCTCTCGGGAAGTTATCAAATCTAATTTAGTTTTGTAGGGGGAATTATGTGAAACAAAAATTACTTTCCTTTGTTTATTTTCCTCGTTGAATCTTTTAAAGAGTCTTTCAAGAATTTTCCTGTGTTTTTTATATGCCTTGCTCTTAACGTGTCCTGGGAAACTCCCCCCGCTCATTCCTATAAAAATAAAACCTCTAAACCTGAAATAAGCATAATCAATAATTTTAATATTTTTACATCTCTCAAGAACTTTTTTTATATAAAATCCTCTTTTCCAATCCCATTTCCAAAATCTTTTTCCTTTAGGTCTTTTAATATCCATAACATCGTACGCATTTGGATAATCATGATTCCCAAGTACGGTTAAAACTGGTATTGTAAGCTTATTCAAAGTTTTTATAACTCTCTTCCCATTCTCAAAATCCGTTGACATTTTCTTCTTATAATTTTTCTTTCCAATAAAATTCCATAAATCTAAATACTCCTTTCCATAAACATACTCAAAAAATTCTTTCTTTAAAGAAAAAGTTGGATAATCTCCATTAGAAACCACTAAATCTATTTTCTCCCTCTTAATTAAATCCAAATACTTTCTTGGAAACTTGCCATGAAAGTCTCCAATTGCCAGAATTTTCATTAAAATCAAAACAAGTTCAAATTTAAAAACCTAACTAAAAATAATAAAAAAATAAAATAAAAAATTACCAGCCGTCGCTGTCATCTGGGGAATCAGATTCTGTGTTTTCTTCCTCTTCTTCCTCTTCTTCGTTTTCAGCATCCTCAAAACTTTTTTTAACCATTATTTTACCTCCATAAAACAAAAATATCTATCACCTTAGTTTTTAAACCTTTTTATAGCCTAAAAAATAGGCACAAATCCTACAACAAAGTTTATAAACTAACCAAAATCTCTCAATAGCTTATCAATATCTACTCTATTTTTCACAGGCTTAAAATGTTTATCTGCACTTAAAATCTCGCAATTCAAAACTAAGGACAAAGCTTCCAAGGGCTTGTCTGCCTTGTATTTTACTTTCGTTTTTATTATAAAATCACTATAAATCTCTTTACCCATCCAAACTATAGGTAGCTCATCAACGTATTCTTTTATTTGATCATCGCCAATATTTAACTCTCTTTTGATAACTCTTAACAACTCAACTCTTACAGTATCAGTAGAAAATAGTTTGATTCTTCCTTTATTAGTTAATTCAATAATTTTACTAGCTTTACCAATAGGGTTGTATAATGCCATAAAAAGAATGTTTGTGTCAATAACAATAAATGGAACTTTTTTAGAACCACTCATCTGCAATTTCCTCTCTAATTTTTCTAGACTCTTTTAGAAAATCATCAAAATTTTTCCCGCTTTCTTTTAGTTTTTGTCTGAATAACATACCAAATTCTATAAATTTGTTTTGTTTGTAAGTATAGATAATCTTTCTAAGAGTATCTGCTACATTTTTATCGTTTCCATCTAGTTTTAGCCTTATAAGCTCTTTGTGCAAATCTTCAGGAATCCCTATTGTTTTCATGTAAATTTATAGATTTATAAATTTATAAACTTTTCCATTCAGAACAAATCAAGGACTCATCCTTGTCATCGTCCTGGGAAACCCAATAGCATCCTTTACATTATCTAGTCCGCAAACCCATTTTATCAGCCTCTCTGTTCCTAATCCAAAACCTCCGTGTGGAATTGCTCCATATGAATGTATGTCAAAATAATAGCTGTAGTCTTCCAGCTTTTCTCCTTTAGCCTTTAATGATTTTTTCAGCTCTTCTATATCTGTATCTCTCTCACTTCCACCAATCAACTCCCCATTTCCTTCAGGAGCAAGACAATCAAAGCATCTCGCAACCTTAGGGTTTTTAGGATCTTTAGGCTTGTAAAAAGCCATAGTTTCCTTTGGATAGTGTGTAACAAAAACAGGTGTTTCATGGCTTTCCATAAATTTCTCCTCCTCAATAGTTCTCAAATCCTTTCCCCAAGGCACATTCATTTTCTTTTTTTCTTTTAAGAATTTCAAAGCCTCATCATAAGTTACTCTAGGAAATTTTTTTTTCAACGAAGGCTCTAATTTCTTAACATCTCTCTCCAAAATTTCGAGCTCTGTTTTGTTTTTTTCCAAAACTTTTTTTAGAACATATTTTATCATTTCTTCAGCATAATTCATAAGCCCATTCAAGTTAGCCCAGGCAACTTCCATTTCAGTATGCCAATATTCAGTTAAGTGTCTTGATGTTTTTGACTTCTCGGCTCTGAAACTTGGAGCAACGCAGTAAATTTTTTCAAGAGAATACATCGCAGCCTCGGCATAGAGCTGCCAAGTCTGGCAAAGATACATTTTCTTATCAAAATACTTTACCTCAAACATCGTCGGTCCTTCTTCAGCTCCACCAGGAATTATTATCGGAGATTGAAACTCATAAAATCCTTTGCTTCTAAAATACTCATGCAATGCTCCAATAACCGTGCTTCTAATCTTCAAAATCGCATTCATCTTTCTGCTTCTAATCCATAAATGTCTCCTGTCTCCTAAAAGCTCTTCATTCAAATCTTTGTTTATCGGAAAACTATCGCTCAGCCCAACAACATTAATTTTGTCAACGGCAATCTCAAAACCAGTGGGAGCTCTTTTATCTTCTTTTATTTCTCCTTCTAACTCAACGCTCGCTTCAATCTGCAATTTATCTATATCTTCCCATTGTTTCTCAAACTTATCTCTTGCAAGAACACATTGAATAAGATCACTCGAGTCTCTAAGAACAAGGAATTTCATTTTATTCGAACCTCGCTCCCTATATATCCAACCGCGCACAGCTACATGTCCTTTGGCTTTTTTGATGGCTTCTGAAATTGAGATGAAATTTTGGGTCATGTCTATTCCAGGAAAAACAAGATTAAAAAGATTTGGTATTCTGTTAAGTCAACTTACTAACTTAACATTCTGCAGTTTAATTCCTTCAATAATCCGCAAAGAATAAATAAAATTACCTGCTCATTTCATTCGCAGATTTGCCGTTAATGTTAATAATAAAATACACGACGATAGGAGTGAGTAATTTTTTATGCTGAGATTGCTGGTTACTTTACATATTCTTGAACTAGACTTTAGAAGCCTTATGAATTACCCTTACTGACCTGCCAGATGGATCAGCCATGTTTGCAAATTCTTTGCTCCACCTAAAGGCAGTCGGCGTAGAACAGGCAATTGTTGGCCCAACAGGAACAGTTAAAGGAGCGGCTGGATTTGTAAAAAAACTATCAAAAATGGTCCTATAAAAATATTCTTCTTTCGCCATAGGAGTTTGCAAAGGAAATCTATCTTTTGCATTTTTCATCATTTCTTCAGTTACATTTTCTTCAGCATATTTTTTCAAATAGTCAATCCACCCATACCCAACCCCATCGGAAAATTGTTCTTTCTGCCTCCAGACTATCTCCTTAGGCAAATCTTTCTCAAAAGCTCTTCTCAAAATATCTTTTTCAATCTTTCCACCAGAGCACATTTTCTCTATTGGATTTATATTCATAGCAACATCCAAAAATTCCTTGTCCAAAAAAGGCACTCTTGCTTCAACCCCCCACGCCGCAGTTGCCTTGTTTGCCCTGAGGCAATCATACTTGCTCAACATTAAAAGTTTCCTCACAGTTTCCTCATGAAGCTCTTTTGCATTAGGAGCCATATGGAAATAAAGGTATCCCCCAAAAACTTCGTCAGCTCCTTCTCCAGAAAGAATCATTTTTATTCCCATGGATTTTATTTTCCTGGCCATGAGGTACATGGGAGTTGCCGCTCTCACTGTTGTAACATCAAAAGTTTCTAGATGATAAATTACGTCTCTAATAGAATCAAACCCTTCCTGGATTGTAAAAATTATTTCGTGATGAGCTGTTCCCAGATATTCTGCAACTTTTCTTGCATATTTTAAATCTGGGGAATCTTTAAGCCCCACGGAGAAAGAATGCAGCCTTGGCCACCATGCTTCTTCTTTATCATTTGATTCTATCCTATTTTTTCTGTACCTTGAAGCAATTGCCGAAATTATCGAAGAATCCAGGCCCCCAGAAATCAAAATCCCGTAAGGAACATCAGACATTAACTGCCTCTTAACCGCATTTTCCAATGCTTCTCTTAACTTTTCTATATCTAATTTATCTTCCGGAATTTTATTTACCCAACCAGGATTATACCATCTCACAGGTTTTTCAGCTTCATTTATAAGATAATGCCCTGGTGGAAATTCTTCTATCTTAATGCAAAAATCATTCAAAGCTTTCATTTCACTTGCTAAATAAAAATTTTCTTTTTCATCCCATCCCATATACAATGGAACAATGCCTATATGGTCCCTTGCAACAAAGAAAATTTCTTTTTTCCCGTCATAAAGAACAAAGGCAAAAATTCCATTTAGCATATTCAAGAATTCTGGACCATATTCATCATAAAGATAAAGAAGAATTTCACAATCTGATTTTGTTTGCCAGAGATGTTCTTTATTTAACTTTTCTCTAAGAAGGATGTGATTATAAATTTCGCCATTTACGCAAAGAGCATTTCCATTAGTCTTATCATAAAGAGGCTGAGCGCCATGCTCAACATCAACAATTGAAAGCCTCTCATGCGCCAAAACAACTTTATCATCGCTGTATATTCCGCTCCAGTCTGGTCCGCGATGCCGTATTTTTGCAGCCATTTTAAGAGCCCTTTCGCGCATATCTAAGGAGTTTCCTTTCGCATTAAAAATTCCTATAATGCCGCACATTTTACATTGTGTTAAAGATAAGAAAGGGGATTTATTAAATTATTGCTTAAATCTTTCCTCAATTATCTGCGATATTGGCTTGCCTGTTCTCTCTTTCAATTCTCTAAGTTTGTTTATGGTTGCAACTGACAAAGTCAAATCTATTCTTTTTCCAGCCAGAAGAAAAATAACTCCCTCATCAGTTATCTCTCCTAATTCAGAGTTTTTATGAATTAAACTCATAACCTGAAAGCCTCCTGAATCAGAAATAACAGGAATTTTTATTCCCATATATTTATGCACTCCTCCTTTCTCAATTTCTTTAATCTTTCCTGCTTTAATCAAGTGGTAAGCATTTACAACTACTCCATCAATTTTAAGTTTCTCTATCTCATTATTTTCAATTCCCTTTATCTGCCCATAAGTAGCATCAGGAAAAAATGCAGGAAGTTTCAGTTTTCCAGATTTAAGTTTTATATTTTTCATAATTAAAAATAAGAAACCTAGTTTTTAAGCCTTCTTTTCATAAATCTTTTTCACAATCTCTTTTCTTAATTTTAGTGTATTTGCCCATCTCGCATAAGCTTGCCAGCCTTGAAAAGATTCAAGAAATTTTTCTTTATTTATATTTCCTTCTTTATAATTTTTAATTTTTAAAATAATTTTATTTATATTTCGCTTTCTAAGCAGTCTAAAATAATAAAAATTTCTAAAGCCTACAAAATCTACTCCTCCTGAAAGAGAAATTATTTTTGATTTTTGAGAGTGCAGTTCTATTTTTAAGTTATCTCTTAAAAAATCATTAATCTTATTCATCCATAATTCTAATTGTTCTTTAGAATTATGCAAAATAATAAAATCATCTACATATCTTATGTAATATTTTGCTTTTAATTTATGTTTGACAAAATAATCCAACTCATTCAAATAAATATTTGCAAAAAATTGAGAAGTTAAATTTCCTAGAGGCATTCCAATACCCACTCTAACTTTTCCATTTTCTAATACTTTTTTAATCAGCCAGATAACTTTTTTGTCTTTTATTTTTTTTCTTATAATTTTGGTGAACCTCTCCGCAGCAAGCTGCGGAGCATCTTAGATAAACTCAAATAATTTTAACTGCTCTCCTTTTCTTCCCTGATTTTTTATGTATTCCCTGA
>JACOYJ010000065.1 GCA_016181885.1 Candidatus Pacearchaeota archaeon
GGAATTTCGTTTTAATCATAGAAATAAAAATATTTATAATCTATTAGTCGCTTTATGTATAAGGAGGTTAGTTTAGTGCGGAATCTGGCTAATCACCTAGATTATGTAAAAACAATTCTTTAGTTTGGGTTGTTATGTACAGACTGAAATAAATAAGATAATCAAAGCGAGTTTGAATTAATCCTTTAAAGTCCACGAAGTGGCTAAAGTTGGGCTGGGCGGGAATATGGAATAACAAAGGATCACAATCGTCAAAACATTTATAAAATGAAAAACACTAATCTAAATATAAAAATGGGTGAAAATTTCGATTGCGCAGCTTATGTGTTGGGAATAGCCAGCATTGTCTTTGGGGTTTTTCTGCCTGTTTCCGGAGTAATCCTTGGAATCATAGGATTAGTTTTAGCAAAAAGACAGAAAACAATTTTATCCAAAAGAGCAAATAAGTTCAGCACCATGGGAATTGTTGTTGGAGTTATTATGTATCTTCTCAACTGGATTATGCTGAGCAAATTTACAGAATTGGGCGGAAGCTTCCCTGCTTAAAATGGCAAGAAACAAGAGAGCAGCGATGGAAATGAGTGTTGGAACACTTGTGACAATAGTTCTGCTAATGGTAGTTTTAGTTATGGGAATTATTTTAATAAGAAATATTTTCGGGGGAAGTACTGATGCTGTTGAGGCGATAAATAGCGAAGTCATTGATGAAATAAATAAAGCTTTTTCAGATGACACTAGGATTCTCTCAATAGCCCCGGGCGATAGAACAATTACTTTGGATAGAGATAAAGAGCCAGCGGGTTTTGCATTTTCAATTAGAAACAGAGAAACAAATCCTATTGAAATAAGTTATAAAGTTGAAGCAGTCGATATTTCAAAATGTGGGGATGGTTTTTCCATACCTGAGGCAAATGAATATCTCTTGGGTGGAGGCGGAACTTTCTCCTTAGATACTGGAACAACCTTAAGTTTGCCAATACTTGTTAAATACGTCATTCCAAGAAATGCACCGCCTTGCACAATGATTTACAAATTAACTATTTTAAAGAGAGGATCTGCTGTTGATTATGACTCTTCCCAAATAATTGTTACTATAGATTAATTTTTAAATTTGCTATTCTTGCATAATTCATGCTTAAACTCTATAATACTTTAACAAGAAAAAGAGAAATCTTTAAGCCAATTCATAAAGATTATGTTGGACTATATTCTTGCGGACCGACTGTTTATTGGTACCAGCATATTGGCAATTTAAGAACTTATATTTTTTCTGACCTGCTTAAAAGAACTTTGATGTTTAATGGATTTAAAGTCAAGCATGTTATGAATATTACTGATGTAGGGCATTTAACCAGCGATGCTGATACTGGAGAAGATAAAATGGAAAAGGCTGCCAAAAAAGAGGGAAAAAGCTCTGAGGAAATCGCTGATTTTTACCTTAAAGCATTCAGAGAGGATTTCAAAAAACTTAACATTTTAGAGCCAAGTATTTGGTGCAAGGCAACAGAACATATCAAAGAGCAAATAGAACTTATAAAAATACTTGAAAAAAAAGGCTACACATACAAAACAAATGATGGAATTTATTTTGATTCCTTGAAATTTAATAATTATGGAAAATTAGCAAGAATTAATGTTAAAGGCTTGAAAGCTGGGAAAAGAATTGACATTGGAGAGAAGAAAAATAAAACTGATTTTGCATTATGGAAATTTTCAGAAGAGCTTGGAAAAAGGCAGCAAGAGTGGAATCCTAAAGACCTTGGATCTGATTTTTCAATTGGGTTTCCTGGCTGGCATTTAGAGTGCAGTGCAATGTCAATGAAATATCTTGGAAATAGTTTTGACATTCATACAGGAGGCCAAGACCACATTCAGATACATCACACTAATGAAATTGCGCAGAGCGAGGCTGCAACAGGGAAAAAATTTGTAAATTATTGGATGCATGCTGCCTGGCTTTTGTTTAAAGGAGAAAAAGTATCAAAAAGTTCTGGGGGGCTTTACACAATATCTGAATTGGAAAAACTTGGATTTCACCCATTATATTTTAGGTATTTATGCTTAACGACTAACTATAGAAAACCCTTAGACTTTACTCTTGAAAAACTAAAAATGGCGCAAGAATCTTACAAAAGACTTAAAAATTTAATTTCTGAACTCGCAGATGATAAAAAGATTAATGAAAAATATCTAAATGAATTTGAAAAAGCAATTAATGATGATTTTAATATTTCTAAAGGCTTGCAAATTCTGTGGAAGTTTGTAAGAGATGAAAAAACAAGCGGAAAACTTGGAACCATTAGGAAAATGGATGAAGTTTTAGGATTAGATTTATTAAAAAGATTAGAAACAATTGAAAATAAGACTAATGTAAATGGCAAAATTAAGATAATAAGCTATGAAGGACTTAATCCTAGCGAAGAATTAACTAAATTAATCTATATGCGAGAGGAATCTCGAGCCAATAAAGGCTGGAAAAAAGCAGATGAGCTAAGAGGCAGAATAAAAAAACTTGGATATTCTATTGAAGATACTGAAGATGGGGTTAAACTGAAGAAAGTTTGATTAATAGAGTTAAATTAATCTTCTCCGGATAGATAAGCTAAAGCAGCCAACTTTAAACCCCCAACCAAAAGATATTCTTTTGTCTGATTGACCTCTAAAATTACTTTGTTTGCCATGTAATGAGCCGCTTCCTTACTTGTTTTAATTTCTATGCCTTCTTCTTGTAAATTTGCAACAATTTCTTCTCCTTCAGATTCGACCTTGTTAAGCAAATACAATCCCCCAAAAAATTCTAAAGTATGCAGAGCTACGCCAATTCCAATTAAAATATAAGCCAATCCTCTAAGGGGGTGTCTTTTCTTCTTGGGCTGGATTATTGAAGTTGATAAATCGCCCATGTTAAAATAATAAGTGGCTAGTATTTATAATTTTATATCAAGTGTAAAATAAACCCGCAATCTTAGCATAAAAAATTACTCACCCCATATTGTGTATTTTATTATTAACATTAATGGCAAATCTGCGAATGAAATGAGCAGGTAATTATATTTGTTATTTGAAAATTGTTAAGGGGTTAAACCATAGATGTTAAGTTATGAACTTGACTTTATATTAAGAAAAAGAATATAAACCCAAGAATGCTTTTGTTTTAGAAAAAGAGAAAATGGGATATTTTGAATTATCGGAGGCAACTAGAAATTCAACAGAGGTTGCTGTTTTGGTGAACGCTGATTGTAATGCGATTTTCATCGGAGGCAACGAGAGCTTACACGAGATAATCCAAAAGCGAGTGTGGGCTCGAGTATTAAAAAATCGCCCTTCCGAAATAAAAAGGAAAAATCAAAAGAAACCGCGAGGTTGTTTTTAATGGCAGTTCAATTTGATTACGTGGCTAAAAAAGGCTGGAAGCCTAAAAATCCTGATGAAGATTATGTTATTACTTTGTTGAAAGTTGAGTTAGATGAGAGTGCGATTAAGGAAGCAAAGAAAAAAGGCGCTTCTGAAAAAGATCTTTTTAGGGACGCTGCCGGAACCGTTGCTGCAGAGAGTTCAACAGGAACTTGGACAAAAGTCTATGATGGAAAAGATTCGGGAATTCCTCTTGCTAGAGCAAAAAGAGCTATGGCTTATGATTTAGATTATGAAAGAAAAATGTTCAAGATAGCTTATCCATTAGACTTATTTGAACTAAATAATGTTTCTGGATTGCTTGCAGGAATTGTTGGAAATATTGCAGGAATGAAAATGGTTTCTGCAATGAGAGTTTATGATGTTAGATTTCCTAAAAGAATGATAGCTGCTTTCCCAGGACCTGCTTTTGGAATTGATGGAGTCAGAAAAATCCTAAAAAAACCAAAACAATGCTTAGTATGCACTGTTCCTAAACCTAAAATTGGAAGGACAGATACTGAACAAGCTAAACTCGCAAGAATACTATTTAATTCCGGAAATGGAACTTATGATGGAATAAAGGATGATGAAAATCTTTTAAGCCTGCCATTTAATAAATTTGAAAAAAGGTGTAAATTAGTTTTGCAGGAAGCAAGGACCGCTGAAAAAAAAACTGGAAATAAAAAATTCTACTTATGTAACACAACTCACTCAAATATGAATGAAATGCTTAGAAGAGCTAAGATGATTAAAGACAATGGTGGAATTTTCATGATGATGGATGTTGTGACAACAGGCTTTGCGGCCGTTGATAGTGTAAGAAGAGCTAATACAGGCTTAGCGATACACGCCCACAGGGCAATGCACGGATTTATAACAAGAGACAATTCTCCTGGAATTCACGGCAAGGGAAAGTTATACGGGTTTTCTATTTCAATGATTGTTCTTGCTAAGTTATTCAGATTACTTGGAGTTGATTCTTTGCATGGAGGAAGTCCTTTAGCAAAAATGGAAGATTACGGCGAGGCAATTTATATTAAAGATATTCTACAAGCTAAAGATCTTAAACCTCATGACAAAATACCGTCGCTGGGACAAAAATGGTGGCACATAAAACCGGTCTGGATGACCGCTTCTGGTGGACTGCACCCTGGAGACTTTGAAACAATACTTAATGAGCTCGGAAATGATATTATAATTCAGTGTGGCGGTGGACTTTTAGGGCATCCACAAGGAATTGAAGCGGGAGTAAAGGCAATAGAGCAAGCAAGAGATGCTTATTACAAAGGAATTCCTCTTAAAGACTTCGTGAGGAAAAATCCTAATTCTGAATTGGCAGCTGCAGTGAAACTCTGGGGTTACGGACCGAGGATTGTATATTGATAATTTAGAGAACTAAGTTTTTTTATACAACTATTTATTTTTTAATCCTCCAAAATATCATCCGCGTTCATAATTATTGGAGCCGAAGAAGTTAAACTCCCATCAAGATATTTCTTCCTTGCAAAAAAAGAGCGAGTATAATTTAACCAACAAATATCAACTAAGACATAAGTATGGGCTGGTCCGTAATCATCGGATTTGTGTCTAAATTTCCTTCCTACAACTGCATCACACATACATTCAACCAGTGTTTTTGTCATTTTATTTTATCTCCTTATACTCTACTCCAAAAACATATCTTGCTGGAGCCGAGAGAGTCTTTGATATATTTAACCAGTATTTAACTTTCTCTCTACACTCATTGGACAACTCTATATTGCCTTTTAGATGATATTTCAATGCATCAAAAGAATAGTCTAAAGCTATAGTATTAGCCCATAATCCAGAAGAAGCCGATATTAATAACGACGCACAAAGAATAAGTATTGATCTTGCTTTAATAGCTACTATTTTATCAAGTGTTTTTTTAGTTTTTCTTCCACTTTCCCTATACTCTTCGGATAATTCTACCATAGTCTTCATAAATTAATTATTATACTTCATATTATTAAATACTTCTAATTAAATTTTTAACAAATAGAAACTTTTAAATACTATTTTAGGATTATGTTAAAAATGATTGAAAATCTTAATTTAAAAGACAGAAGAATCCTATTTGAGCTTGAGCAAGATAGCAGACAATCACTTCAGCAGATAGCCAAAAAAGTGAGTTTAAAGAAAGAAACTGTGTTTCATAGGATTAAGAATCTTGAGAAAAAGGGAATAATTAAGAAATACATTACTGAAATCGACGTATATAAGCTAGGGTATCAATTTTATCCACTCCTAATAAAATATCAGAACACTACTCCAAAGATAGAGGAAGAAATCTATATTTTCTTAAGAAAACACAAAAATATGGCTTGGTTAACAAAATGCGAAGGAGGATGGGATATAAACCTTACATTAATAGCCAATAATAATTTAGAAGTTAATAAATTCCTCGAAGAATTTTTATTAAGATATAGTAAGTATATTTCAGATAAACATCTCTTCATAACCACAGAAATTCATTATTTTAAAAGAAATTTTGAATTAAATAGAAACACTCATGGAACAATAAGCACTGGAGGGTATGGAGAAATAAATGTTGACGAGCTAGATTTTAAACTATTGAAAATCTTAGCAAATGATGCTAGAAAACAACTAATAGATATTGGAAGAGAGTTAAAAACTAGTGCTAAGAACATTGCCTATAGAATAAAAAAGTTAGAAAAACAAAAAGTTATTCAAGGATCAAGAATTTTGGTTGATTTCTCAAGAATAGGATATAAATTTCATAAAGTATGGTTTTCATTGCAAGATATAGATAGTACTAATTTTAAGAAATTAATTTATTATTTTCAAAATCATCCAAAAATTATTTGGGCAACAAAAACAATAGGATTTTATGATCTTTCTATTGAAATGGAGGTTAGGGATATAGAAGAGTTCAGAACGATCCTTGACGAAATAAAACTTAAATTTTCTACATATATAAAAAAACACGAGTCATTGTTAATATTCGAAGAAGCAGTTATGAACTATTTGCCTTCCTAAATAAAATAATATAAGGGAATAACTTTAAAATCTTACAAAAACATTTATAAACTTAAGTTTACATATATAAATTATAATGGATATATATAAATTTAAATGGACACAGCTTCAGCAAGAAATATTTTCCTTGCTATGCCTAAAAGCGGGGAAAAACTAAGTCAGAGAGAAATATCTAAAATTTTAGGTGTTTCTCCAACAGCAATAGCAAATTCTTTAGGTAGATTAAAAAAAGACAACCTTGTGAAAATTGAAAAGACAAAAACAATTAATTTTGTTTCTTTTAATAGAGATGAAAGAAAAGCTTTAGAAATGAAAATGGTAGATAATATAAGAAATATTTATTTGTCTGGGCTATTAGATTACTTGGAAGATCAATTGCCGGGGGGGGGGTGATTATTCTTTTTGGTAGCTATTCTAGGGGGGAAGACACAAAAACTTCAGATATAGATTTAGCGGTAATTGGCAGGAAAGACAAAATCTTGGATCTGTATGAATTTGAAGCTTCATTAAACAGGAAAATAAATGTCAATTTTTATGAATCTTGGAAGAAAATCCATATTCACCTAAAAAATAACCTTCTAGATGGGATAATTTTCAGCGGAGCAGTTGATTTATAATGGTAAAATTTTTTAAAGAGTTTATCAGTTCGGGAATTGTTAAAAAAGTAAAAAAAGATCTGAATAGGGCGAAGAATCTGGCTATTGAAGCCAAAAGAAAAATAAGCTCTTTAAAAGAAAAATTAGAGAAAATTGGAGTTAAAGATGAAAATGCAAATGACAATGTAGAACACTGTTATGATATAATAATGTTCTTAGTAAGATCCAAAATATTATTAAGGGGGTTTAACGCATCTGGTTTTGGGGCGCATGAAGCAGAAATTTCCTATATGAGATATTTAGGGTTTAATGAGAAAGATGTTCAGTTTGTTGATAAAATGAGGTATTTCAGAAACGGAATTCTTTATTACGGAACAAGACTAGATAAGGAGTATGCAGAAAAAGTAATTTTATTTACAAAAGAAAATTACATTAAATTAAAGAATATTGTTGAAAAATGAATTTCAGGCAACATACAAGCAAACAGGGAACTTTGTTTCTTGCTGGAAAGAGCTCTAAAACAAACGAACTATTAATTGCACAAGTTGAAAAAGACGAGGATGTTTTGCATACTGCAAAGCCTGGGAGCCCGTTCGTAAACATAAAGGAAAAGACAAAAAAGGGAGATTTAAAGGAGGCTGCAATTTTTTGCGCAGTTTACTCTCAAGATTGGAAGAAAAACAAAAAGGACGTTTTAGTTCATGTTTTTAAAGGCAGAGGCATTTTCAAAGACAAGATGATGAAGGAAGGAACTTTCTCAGTTAAAAAATTCAAGGAAATTAAAGTTAAAAAATCAGAAATTGAAAGATGGTTACAATAGGAAAAGTTCAGCTTGGAAAGGCCGGGTTAACTGATAATTTTATAAAAACTTTGGAGAATCATTTCAAAAGTTGCAATATAATAAAGATATCTGTTTTGAAAAGTTGCTGTAGGGATAGGGCGGCGTTAAAAGAAATTTCTGAAAAAATTGTTAAATCCCTTGGCAATCATTACAATATAAAGACAATTGGATGGACTTTGATAGTAAGAAAGTGGAAAAGAGTTGTGAGATAAGATGGGGGTAATAAAAGTTATTGGTGAAATAATCTCGGTTTTACCTATTGGGGGAATAATCTCTATTATTGGGATTATAGGTTATTTTGTCTCAATATTTTTGCTAAGAGCCCATTATCGCAAACATTATGATAAAAAGTTTAGACCATTTTTTATGTCCATTACTGAATGGCTTATAATTATCAAAGATAATCCTAAAGATAAAAAAATGAAATGGCTGAAGTGGATTGCAAACTTTTCACTTTTCTTAATAATCCTTGGTGCACTCATAATATCTATTTAGATAAAATACATAAATCTTAAAAAGAAGCGTTTAATTAATTGCTGATGGTCAATAGAGTTTTGTATGATGACAGGCAGATTAAGGTATCCTCCAATAATGGAGAATTCATTCTGCATTTTAATTTGCCAAATAAGGATTATCGATTCAGCAAATTTGAGGTGGAACATCTTATAAAGAGATCTAGGCCGGATCTTGAAAGTGCGCTGAATGGAAAAATTGAAAATGCAGGGCTTTTTTTAATTGACCAGGGACTTACTTATGATGCTGTAGGATTTGTTCTTGCGCAAGCTTATGCAATTGACGGGAGTCTGGTAAAAGAAGAAAATCTTCCAAAGTGCCAGTCTGGGAGATAATTGGATTTACAATAATTGTCAGAAAATGGAGAAAAGCTAGAAGATAGTTTCTTATTAGGAAAGATATAAATAATAACACCCATACATATAAGGTATGTGGTATTTGAAATTTAAAGTTCAACACAGAGGATGTATCTATACTCCTAAGACTAAAGAGCTTGACTTAACAGATTTTACATATCCTTTAGGTCACGTATTGAAAGGCAAATTTGTTATTTTATCAGCGATTCATGTTTTAGAAGGATCAAGTAAATCAATAAAAAAATATGTTAGTTATTTAGAAAAACACAAGGATGTTATGAAAATAGAGGGTTCTGGAAATATTTTTTTCACTAAGGTCAAGGAGAAAACAAATTTCCTGCCCCCGTGATAAATGATAGGAGTGGCTTTGAAATATGGAATGTGGCGAGTTGGGATAGAAAACATTTGGAAAAGATTATCAGATTAAGCAAATCTCCAATGATTATTAATTTTAAGCTATTAGAATTTAATAAAAAAATTATTCATGATGTTTATATCTCTAATCTGCTCCCAAAACTCTCTCCACAACAACTAGAAGCTTTACGTCTAGCTTTTGAAAATGGCTATTATGAATTTCCTAAAAAAACCAATTTGGACAAGCTGGCTAGATTAATGAAAATAAAAAAAGCCACTTATCAAGAACATCTGAAAAGAGCTGAATCAAAGATAATACCTTTTATTATTGGGCAAAAATTTACCTGATATATCTGGGTAAAATTTAATATATCTAATTCTTGCTTCTTTTTTTGAATTAAAATGGTGGACTTTCCAAAGATAGAAAATGTAAGGACTAAATGGAATATAAAGCTAGAAGCAAGACTGCAAAATGACCAAATATCTCCAATCTCACATGTTACAGTAAATTATTTTCCAACTTCTAGAAACACAGATATTTTTGGGGTTAGTTATGCGATGCCTAAAAAGGTAATAGATTCTATCAAGAATTCATTTGAATTTGATGGACAAAAACCATTTATTAGAGAGAAAAGAGACGGAAGCTGGGAGTTTTTTGATTTAAGAACTTTTGTCCCATCATACCCTTATGGAATAGAAGGACATTCTGGACCATTTATATTTATAGAAGAAGGGCATGCCCATGATTTTGAACTTGATGATAGACAACTTTGCGGTAAATTCAGTAGGCGAATGGAAAGTGGAAGATTGAAGTCAAATGAACAAATTCATGAAGAGGTCAGGAAATACTTGGAAAGTATTGTTGTTCGTTGTGAGGAGCTTGGCTTGCTAAGAAAGGAGCGAAAATAAATGGCTGACAAACCTAAATTTTGGGAGAAATATACAAATGCTTACGATAAAATTATGAGTCATTATTATGGCCACCAAGCACTTGTAGAAGAACATCTAAAAAGATTAAAGGGATGTTCCATTGTTTTGGAAAGTGGGTGTGGTCCAGGACATTTAACCAAAAGACTTTTAGAAGAGGGGCATAGGGTATATGCAGTAGATGTTAATTTAAGTGCATTAAATTTACTTAAAAAAAGGTGTGGAAACAACCCTAACCTCATAACAGAATGTATTGACGCCAATAATTTGCCGTATAAGAACAACTATTTTGACGCAGTCTCTTCTATGCTTGTACTCTGGGCAATTGAAAAACCAGAAAGATATTTAATTGAAATTAGAAGAATTTTAAAACAGAAGGGTATACTAGTTTTATCTGGACCTGGACCAGAGACTAGAGTGAGTGTGAACTTACAACTTAAAAAAATAGAAGAAAATCTAAGAAGCCAAGGACTATTCCCAAAGATAAGAAAAAATTGGGCTCTATTTTTAGAGTATACTGCAAAGAATGTAAGCAATACTGCTGAACATTGGTTCAGTCATGAAGACATAAGAAGATTGCTTGAAAGAACAGGATTCAAGGTAAGCTCAATAAACTCCAATCCAGTTTATTGCAATCAAGGCCATATTGTGGTGGCGATAAAAATTTAATTTTCAACAATAACTTTATAAACTAAATTTCTTAATCATATTTGTGGCTTAGGCCAGTCTAACTCCGCAAGGAGTGTTAAAATGGAAAAATTAAATTCAGTGTATGAATTAGATGCTCATGAATATAATGAAAAGTTAGCCGAAGCTTTAAAGAGAGTTCCTGAATTTAAAGCTCCTGAGTGGGCGAGTTTTGTAAAATCCGGGCCTTCAAAATCAAGACCGATTAACGATGATGATTTCTGGCATAAAAGAGCTGCGAGCGTTTTAAGGCAGATTTATAGAAATAAAGTCGTTGGGGTCAATAGGCTTAGGACAAAATATGGAAGCAGAAAGAACAGGGGGATGAAACCTGAAAGATTTGTTAGAGCCTCTGGAAAGATAATTAGGAATATTTTGCAACAATCTGACAAAGCTGGCTTTACTGAAATTTCTCAAACAATGGGGGGAGTAAAAAGCAAAAAACCCGGAAGGCAACTGACTGAAAAAGGAAAATCTTTTTTGGAGAGCATAAAATGAAAAACGCTAAAATCGAAGGTTTTGTGAATGTTATTTTAAAAATTAATGGAAACTTAAAATAACATGGGAAACAAAAATCCGGAAAAAAAGGCTCATCTTGTAAAACAAGGCAGAAGAACTAAGTGGGCGCCAATCTGGGCAGTGTTAAAAAAGTACGGCACGGGAAAGAGAATACATCCTGCTCAAATGACGCGGCATAAAAGATCTTGGAGAAGAACTAAATTGAAGATAAAACCAAGAAAAACAAGAAAAGATTATCTTGGATAAATAAAAAATGGCTAAAAAAACCGAACGAGCAACCAATAAAGTTGAGAGAGAATATGTTATTCCCCTTAGAGAAAAATGCAGACCTGTGCCAAGATACAGGAAAACCGAAAAGGCAATAAAAACAATAAAGGAATTTGTTGCTAGGCATATGAAGATTTATGATAAAGATTTGAGCAAGATAAAACTAGACAATTTTTTGAACGAGATGGTTTGGAGTAGAGGAATAAAAAATCCACCACATAAAATAAAAGTTAAAGTCATTAAAGACGGGGATATTGTAAGAGTTGAAGCTGTTGAGCTTACGAACAAGTTGAAATTCAAGAAATCAAGAGAAACTGAAAGAGATAAGAAAGCTGAAGCGGGTCTTAAGAAAAAAAAGGCTGCTGAAACTAAGCCCGAGGAAAAACCAGTCGAAAAAAAGACTGAAGAACAGCTAAAGGAAGATGCTGAAAAAAAGCGGGAGGCTGAAGAAAAGAAATCTGCAACTATCGAGGCTGGGCAGGAAATGGAAAAAGCTGCAGCAAAACAGATAAAGCATCAAGTCGGCGGGAAAGAAAAAGAACCTAAGCACCCGCATAGAATGAGTTTGCAGAAATAATACGCTCTTCTTGCGCTTACACTCGTGATTTTATTGACTATTTTGTCTCGTGCAAACGCTCGGCTTCGCCTCGCTTATGGATGTTGCTCCGAAATCGCATTCTGCAGATTTCTTCGCCTAATAAAAAACAAGATAATGCTATATTAATTTATTCTTAAAATTAGTTAATCCTTAATTTGATTTAGTTAGCTGAGAAATTAGACAAAGTCAATTTCGAGGTAATTAATCTTGCATTAGCAACAATTTAAAGCGAACGAATGAATGAGTGAGCGTTTCACTTCAGCACCTTTCCTTTAAATTGGAAAATCAAAACCCAAAACTCTCTTTATAAATTCTTCAATTTCTTTTAGCTTGTTTTTGTTCAACGATACTTGCAAGCCATATTGGGCTGGCTTGGTTACAATAAATCCTTCTTTAATTAATTCATGGGCAATTTTCTTTATGTCTTTGCCTAAATGAGATGGGAAGCCTCTCTTTAATGTGTCAAAATGAGTATGAACTCCTCCAATAACTTTTTTTCTTCTTAGATTATATAAGATAGTTGCTTTAATCTTGTCTTCATTACTAAAATCCATAGGATTACATAGAAGCCAAATATTTAAATGTTTCTAAGTTTGTAATATAAAAACATAGATAGAAATATTTATAAAGAGTGAGTGAGTGAGTGCGTCATGGAAAACGAAACAATCTTCTTGGAAGTGTTTGGGAATAATCCTGTAATGAAAGTGCTGGATTTTCTTATATCTTTCCAGGCATTTGACTACCCTTTAACAGAAATAGCTAAAAATTCTGGCGTGAGCTATTCAACATTGCAGGCATTTTGGGATAAATTAAAAAGAAATAAAATAGTCATCAAAACAAGAAGAGTTGGAAAATCAGACCTTTACAAGCTAAATACAAGGAACCATGCAGTAAAGCAGCTTATAAAACTTGACTGGAATTTAATTAAAGGATCGGAAGTTGAAGAAATTAATGTTTCTAGTTAAACTATTTCTTAATGTTAAGTCCAGAGTCAAACTTAACATCCTTGGATTTTATATAAAAATTATTAATCGACAGGTTTAAATATACTTTTAAGTTTGTTTTTATGTTTCT
>JACOYJ010000066.1 GCA_016181885.1 Candidatus Pacearchaeota archaeon
GCTTATTCCAAGAATAATCACAACCAAAACCTGAATCTCAATCCCTCCGAAAGGCAGGCTTCCGAATGAAAAACCAAGACCTAAAGCGCTAAAAATTAAAGGAAATAATCCTGTAACACACAAAGGACAGACCCCCACAATAAGCCCCCCAACTGTTCCAACACTTGCTGTAGCAACTCCTTCCTTGCACTTTTTCCTTTCTTTATATTTGATGTAAGCAGTCACAGAATTAACAGCGACCAGAAATCCGATTACTAAAGTTAAAATTATTGAAATTCCAAGCTTAAGCCAATCAACAGTGTTTGCATAAATTATAATGAGTTTTATTGTATTGTAGAATCCGCTAAAAATAATATTTAATGCTATATAAAGAATGAAAATTAATATAATCCAGTAAATATATGATTTTTTGAAAATTTGAGTCATATTATGTACTACTTTGTATTTTTATTTATTGAGTGCTTAACTATATTTAAATTGCAACTTCTATTTTCTCTGCACCACTTTTCACATTTATCAGCCCATCCTTTATCCTTATAAATAAGCCTACATTCTTCACATTGGTAATAAACACTTTTATTCTTCTTAATAATATTTACCATTACTTAAACCAGTCTTTTAATTTTTTTGGAATTCCTTTTATGTAAAGCAGTGCTAAAGGAACACCAATATTTGCCCAGCGTTCAACAAAATCCCAAATAGGATCACCTGATAAAGGCCTTGCCAAGCCAGTTGCAAATCCCCAAATACTGGCCCATATTAGCATTAATCTAAATGGATAAATTAATGCAAACAATGCAACAATAATGTTCATGGCCCCTATAATTATCAAAATTTTCTGGGCTGAAACTAGACTAACTCCAAGAACAGAAATAATCATATCTAAGAAGCTTTGTTTCAACTGCAGGGCAAAAATCCCATGTCCTAAGAACTCGCCAAAAAGTGCAATTCTTAGAATCCACCCTATTTTTTTATTTTCCATTTATTCAGTTTAATAATACATAATATATAAATCTTTAAAAATTAGAGAAAATGAAGAATCTGTTTTAACGAAAAGTAAGGGGAAACATTTATAAATAATTTTTTTAAACTATTTAAATGACTTCAAACCTTAAACCTTATTTAATTGGTTTAACAGCAACAGTTATTATTTCGACTGCAGTTTTAGATAGCAGATTATCTAATTTAAGTAATCAATTATCTAGAATAGAGAACAATATTAAAGTTGATAGTGTTAGAAAGCCAGCAAGTTACATATCTGATGGAGATAGAAATTATCAGATAAGACTTGGATTAGAAGTTATTTCTGAAACAAATATTGTCCTTGGAAACCCAGAGATTAAGCCTCCATTGAGAGGTAATGCTTATTTTTGTACAACTATCGATGATGTTGGGTATTATGTATTTACGGGAACTGGAAAACTAACTAAAGGTGACGAATTTGAAGGATGGTTTAACCAAACTGGTCTTCAAATACATCATAGGGATTATGATAGAAATTACTCTTTGATTACGCCTGTTTATATAGAGAAAGCGAAATTAAAAGATCTTGACTCTCTTAATACTTCTCCTTAAATCTAAAATAGAATGATTATAAATTCACTCAACAATCAGCTTTCCACGACCCATTCCCATTGTGCAGGAAAAAGAGTATGTCCCTTTTTCAAGAGCAGGCAGTTCAAGAACATCATTAGCGCTTTGCAAGTATTTTGTGTATCTCTTCCCGCCTATATTGAAAGATGGAGCTCGCAAACATCCTTTAACAGAGCCATCTGCGCTGATTGCAATTGGCTTTCCAGCCTGGACTATAGAATCTTTGTAATTCAAATCAGCTTGGCTTAAAACCACCTTTTGTATTTCCCCTGCAACTACATTTCCAGTTATAGGGGCACTATCTGTACTTCCTGATTTTGCAAAAACAAAGCCAGCAAATAAAGCGACTAACACAAGTATGCCTATTATTGTTATTTTATTTCCCATGGTGTTTTATGTTTGTATTTTACTGTTAAACAACATTGGCGGAATTTTTAATTCTAGCCATAATATTTTTTATTAGTTTTTCAAGTTTTTAAATACTTTGATGCAACTGGTTTCATGAGGTTTTTATGGGTTGGATGTTGAATGACAACCCTTATACTTAAGTTCCCAGTTCTTTTCTGATTTGTTTCAATGATTTGCCCTTTCCTAACTCATAAGCTTTAAGTGCTTCAACAATTTCTCGCACCTTCATCTGTTCTGTTTTCTTCAAATTTCTAATAAATTTCTTTGTTACCATAAATTGCTCTATAACCTTTAGTTTTTTTGGGTATATTTCACCCAAAAATCGCGCTTCTTGGCCCGAAGACAATCAGCCATGTTGTTATTGCTATCAAGACAAAAGTCAAGCCAACTACAAACATATAATCTTCTTTTCTCTGCCTGTCTGTTTCTTTCATTTCCTTGTAAATCATATAATTCAAGCCAAACATTATAACAGCGCTTATAACAAATGAGATTATTCCTGCCAACTTCAAGTTATTGTCATTAAGAAGCATGAATGAAGTCATTGCTCCCATTAATCCTCCCATGAATCCAGCCATTATGCCTTCCATCATTCCCATAACCCCGCAGCATTTTCCATTCCAAACCCCAATAGCTATGCCTACAAAGACTCCAAAAAATCCTCCAATAAACATTCCATTAGTTGAAGCAACAAAAAATCCTAGAAGAAATCCAGAAATCATCCCAATTGTCATCCCAATCATCATTCCGCTCATGCAGGCCATTTCTCTATAAGCCCTAACTTGCCTTATTGCAGGCATGATTAGTGCAATGCTTAAAGCAGAAAACAGCAAATAATATCCGTATTTAGGAATACAATTTTCTATATACCTTAATTTGAAAAAGTAAACAACAGTAAGAAATATGAATGAAACCAAAAGAGAGTAAAATATTGTCTTGACTAACTCTCCTTCTACTCTGTTTCCGTTGAGCTCTTTTACAAAATCCTTGAATGACATGACTTATACAAAGAAACAAGGTTTATATTTACTTTGGTGAAACTGGTTACATAGCGAGTTTAAATAGTGTTTGACAATCTTTAGATTACAACTCTTATTTTGACTGCGCCACACTTCGCATTTATCAGCATATTTTTTATTAATATAAACAATTTTACATCTGCAATGCTCTTTATCTTTTTTCATACTTTCTCAAGCTACTTTTTATCTGCATGATGGTATTTGATTATTATTTTATCTTTAGTCCCTTCCTTAAAGCCTCTTCGTCAAAGCCGACAGTTATCTTTCCATCAATATCAATAACAGGAGTTCCATACTGCCCTGACTTTTTGACCATTTCCTCGACTAGCTTCTGATCTTTGGAGACATCAATTTCCTGATATTTTACTTTATGCTCTTTAAAGAATTCTTTAGTTAGCATGCACCAATGGCATGTTGGAGTTGTGTATATTTTAACCTCTGGGTTTTTGATCTGTTTTTTCATCTTATCTCATCAATCTTCGCTGCAAGAATAAAATCATTCTCATGCAGTCCATTTATCTTATGCGTGTAAGTTATTATCTTGACTTTTCCCCACGACAAATAAATATCTGGATGATGCCTTTCTTTTTCGGCTAACTTTCCAACTTTATTCGCGAAAGCCAGCGCTTCTTCAAAGTTCTTGAATAAAAAAGTTTTTTCTATATGGTGGTTCCTAATTGCTTTCCATCCTTTAATCTCCCCAAGATATTTTTTTATTTCGTTGTTTTTAAGGGGTGGAATTCCGCCCCGGCACGGGACGCATTTTTTCGAGTTTAGGTTCATTTTGTTAACTTTATGCTGAACAGCTATTTTGCAATAAAGCTCCTATAACTCTATCAATCGAGCCGACCAAAATATTTTTCCCGGGCATTTTATTTATTTGAAATGTATTCAATCTTTATTCTATCGTGGTCTTTTAGAATAAGATTTCTAAATTCAGTGCTTTCCTGTCCGTTAACAGACATCTTTAAACTTCCGTTTTGGGTCGTTTTGTCAAAGATTTTTGTTGAGTCAAATTCTTTAACCCAAACATCAAAAAAATCCCCTAGTGTAAAATCTCTTTTGCACGGACCTTCAACATGAACCTCTCCGCTAGAATCGTGTGTGTGAATCGGCCTCATTATTCCTGGAGAAATCCCGATTTCCGATGGAATTAGCTGTCTTTCTCCGTCAATTAATATTTCAAGCTCTTGGTGGATATGGTTCTTAAGATTTGTGTGGCTTCCTATGTTCATTTCAGCGGCAGATTGGCTTGCGCAAAATTCATCTTCCTTGATAGTTCCAGAAATCCCATATACTACAAGCCATATAAATCCGACAAACACCAAAATGAAAATTATCCAATTTCTAATTTTCTTTGTATTTAGGGGCTTTCTTTCTGATTTTATTAGTTCTTTGTGTTTTGCTGATGTGTGTTGGTTTAAGCTTTCATGAGATTGGAAGATTGTCCCGCAAATCTCACATTTAAATTCATTTTCCATTTTATCTCCTTGGAATCTTGACTCTGCAAGTTATATCTTTAGTTAAATAGAACGTTGATATTAATAAAATTACTGCTGACAATAACTGTATTTCTAATCCGTACAATGGAAGTATATTTAACGTGACTGTTGCTCCAAATAAACCAAGAAATGCTGGAAACACGCCAGCAAAACACCCAGGACATGCGCCACCCAGCAGCCCTCCAAAGACTCCAATGCCAGTTACGCCTCCTTGTTTGCCTAAAATCCCGAGCATTTTCATCTCCCTAAATCTCATAATTACTAAACTGACATTAGTTGCAATCAGCAAAGAAACAACTAAAGAAACTCCAACAAAAGCTGTTCCAAATTTTAAATTAAGGAAGAGGGTAGTATAAGTTATGTATAACTTATTAATATAAATATTAAAAAGAACATACGAAATGAATGATATTATAAATATAAGCAAATAAGACCTCTTAACAAAAATGTTTTTTATTCTTTCAAATCTTCTTTTAGTTTCCATTCTAATTCCTCTTCTTTGTTTTTCTGTCAAAAATAAAAATAAAAATAAAAAAATTAAGCGACTGCATTTATCGCGCTTTCAAATTGCGCAAAAGGCACAGCTCCAGAAACAGCCTGAGTTGCTCCATCTCCATTGTTTATAACAACAAAATAAGGAGTTCCCTGCCCCCCGGCGCTTGTAGCCTGGCTGGTTTCCTTGTTTACTTCAGATGTTGCTTCGTTGCTGTCTAAACACTTATTGAATTTTGCAGTATCCAGCCTCAAATCGCTTGCATATCTCTTCAAGCTTTCAACATCAATTGATTGTTGATTTGTAAAAATCTTATCGTGCATATCCCAGAATTTACCCTGCCTATTGGCGCATTCAGCAGCCTCTGCAGCTTTTTGCGCATACGGATGTATGCTGTTTAATGGAAAATGCTTATAGACAAGGTTAACCTTTCCGCTTTTGAAATAGTCGCTGTTCTTGAATTCAGTCACTGCTCCAGTAAAGGCTCTCTGACAGAACGGGCACTGGAAATCGCTGAACTCAACAATTGTTACAGGAGCATCTTTTTTTCCTAAAACAGGATCATTATTCTCTATCTGCACTTTTACCTGTGATGGCGTCGGGCTTGGCGTTGGAGTTGGATTTGTCGGAGCAACTACTTCTCCAGTAATGCCTCCGCCTGTTCCTCCGCTGAAACCTCCAGTAAACAAGCTTACAACAAACAAGACCGCAAAGACAAAAGTCCCGGCTTTCCATAAAGTATTTTTGCTTATAGTAACTGTTTCATCTTTTGCATGTTCAACTTTTTGTTCTTCCATATTTTTTACCCCCTTTCATCTTTATGAACATTATTTTATCCATATTCCTGCTTTTATATATTTTATTGGTTGAGATTACAATAAAAAAGAGTATATATATCTAGCGTGTGAACGATTGGCTAAAAAGCGCCTAAAAAGCCGAAATTCGCAGGAATTAACGTTCATAGGGGGAGATTATGGTTTTTATTAGGGGGTCGGCTCGGGATAAACGATTAAAACAGCCCCTTAAATACTCTATTAATGTCTTCTCTTTTGCTGTCTATTTCATTATTTGCTTGTTTTTTCAAATTTATCATTTCCATTCTAAAATTTGTAACATCTGGAAGTGGGTTTGGATGAACTTTATCTAACAATATTAAAGGTTTAAATCCTAGTGCTTTAACATTTTTCTTGAACGGTTCTACCCTATCAGTATGATTTATCTTGGTACCAATTATAAATATTTTAATAAAGTTTTTAGGGATTTTGATATATACCTCTTCTGAATTTGAAAACCCTACAAATTGATTATATTTCATCTCCCCGTTTTTTTCAAATGCTGAAATCACTCTCTTTAAGTCTTTTCGATAGTTTCCTCTTAAAAATCCTAAATCAATTTTCAATTCTATGAGGGCTTTCAATACGCCATTTTTGTTTAGAATTAGTATATCAGGGTATAAATTTTTCTTACCTTTTTTCCCAGATTTGTATTTTCCATCGTAGCGGATAGGATAATCTACTAACACTTTATATGAACTGTTAGCAAATAATTTCTTAGCAAAAATATACTGAAACTGAGAACCCATAGAAATATTGCGTCCAAGATGAACATTAGATTTATTTTTTAACTTCTGGGTTTTTTGTATTTTATATTCCTCGATTAATTCAACAATAGATTCTTTAATTCTTTGAGTAATCGTTGTCATAATTGATTAGTAAATTACGGTGTATTTAAAAATATTCCGCAGTTCCTCGCCGACTCCTCTGCTTTTAACTTTAGTGCCGACAACTTTGAGTTTTCTCCTTAGGCATCGTTGCACTAAAACTCAAACCTTACCACTGTCCACGCCCCCCAAAATCACCTAAAGATATTTAAACTATAAGTATTATAATGATTATAACTATTATAAAAATGGATCACACAACAATTGCTATAAAAAAAGATCTTAAAGAAGAAATAATGGAGTTTGCAACTAAAAAAGAGTCTTACTCAGATGTGATTAAAAGGCTCTTGAAAAGCGCCAGGGAAAGACAGCTTCATGATTTGCTTATGGATGAGAAAAACACTATTCCTATAGAAGAAGCGCTGTCTAATGCGAAAAAGAGATGGCAAAAGTAATAATAGTAAAAGAACTGGAAGAAGAAATTAACAAAAAATTCAAGAGTGAATCGGTTAAAGTCTTTGATCTAATGTATTCTTTAAGGGAAAACCCAAAAAAAGGCAAGCCAATTGGAAATGTTGGAGGAATTGTTATAAAAGAAATTAAGTATGAAAAATACAGGTTTTATTTTATTACGGATGGGTTTAAATTAAAGTTATTAAGTATCCAAGAACTTTGTGATTTGCTTATTAAATTCGTAAGAATGTCTGACAAAAAAACACAACAGAAAACAATTGAAGAAATTAAAATAATATTGAAAAAGTTTGGAGAGTCTGGGTTCTAAATCTTGCTGAATATTTGCAGCGTCTTTCCTTTCTCAACTCTTTTAATTAATCCCCTTTTTTCTAAATCTTGTAGAACATAACTCAACTTTGCTTTTGACATGTCAAGTTTTAGTCTTAAAGTGCTTTGGGTTATCCCTTCCTCTTCTCTTATTTTCTTCAGGACTTTTGCTTCAAATGGGTCAAGAAATTTCATTGCAAAATCGAATTTTTCATTGTCTTTTTCATCCCCGTATCTCTTGATTAACATGTCTTCTGTTTTATTAAAAAAAATCAGATAAAATCCCAAGGCAATGACAAATGCAAAAATTCCTATTCCGACATGCGACATCGATAGCCCTCTTTCAATTGGAATACAGCTTGGGTCATTAAAACATCCTAAAACTTCGGCTCTATCTGATAGGAGATTTATATAATAAAGAATTAGCCCTCCAACCAACAACCCGATTACTATCAAAACTGCCCCTAATTTTTTATTTTCCATAAACCTTTCATATCTTCAACATTTAAAAATTAATCGCTAATCTCTCAAAACAACAATATTATTCATTCCACGCCTCTTTCGTTCAATTATCTGTTTAGCTTCTAATTTGTCCAGCAGTCTTGTGATTTTAACCTTTCCTGTTCCGAGCTTTTCCATAAGCTCTGCCTGAAATATTGCGTTGTTATTTTCCATTAAAATATCGACGACTTTTCTCTCATCAGAATCAAGCCCATCTAAATTAAGGGGTTTTTTCTTTTCCTTGATTGTTTTGACAACTATCTTTTCTCTTGGTTTTTGGAACATGATTACTAATCCAATTATAACAATTATTCCCACAATGCTCAAGCTTATCCACGTCTGCGTTTTTATAGTGTCATACATAATGCAGGTTGGCCCTTCTGTACAGGCGCTGTCAACTATCTTCTTCAGAGCCATGTTGAAAATTAAAACAACTATTATCATGACTGCAGAAATTCCAAGAATCAGCCACCCAACTTGTTTGTTTTCCATGTGATTATATCTTTTAGCTGTTTTTTAAATCTTTGTTAATATTAACATTCCATAGTTTAATTCGTTCATCATTATTATCGCAAGGGGTTTAATAGAAAAGCATAAAGTTGCAAGATGAAACAATTTCCCTTAGATAAACATTTACCTTAATTATCAAATAAAACTAAAAATTGAATGCTGATAAAAACACATTAAGT
>JACOYJ010000024.1 GCA_016181885.1 Candidatus Pacearchaeota archaeon
CAGCGTCGGGAAGATTTACAAGTCCAGACCCAATTTCAGGAGGCATTGGAAACCCGCAATCGCTGAATAAATATGCTTATGTTCTCAACAATCCTAATAAGTTCGTTGATCCATCAGGAATGCAAGAGGGGGAAGTTTATGGGCCGCCAACGCCGAAACAAGCCATTATTTTTGTTGGCGATCTCGGAGATTTTAAAAGGGGCGTGAAAGATGTTTCAAAATCTGTTGAAAATTTAAAGAAGGCTTATGAAAAAGAAGGATTGCAGTCAAATGTTATTTTAGGATTTCAATCTTCAGAAGAAACAAAAGAACCCTTAGAAGAGGCTTTAGGTGTTAGTGCGATAAGTACTGCTAGAGAAACATTTTCAACTTTAGGTACTCTTTTAGGACAAGAATCAGTTGGTGTTTTCGCATTTGTTGGTCACAGCTTTACTCAAAAGGGTCGGAGTAGTGATTATTATGAATCATACGGAAAGATAGACATAACCAATTATGTATATTCCGCATCTATACCTCTTTCTACTTATGGTGAGGGAGGTAATGTAATTGATGTATCGAGAGTTGATTATTTTGGATTGGCAAGCGATCCTCGGGGGAAAATGACCCCGGGATGGCTTTTTCTTGAGCCCAGTAATATAAAATTTTCATGTGAAATTTACGGCTGTGGATTAGTTGAAAGTAATGTTTATCTTTCTAGCCCTTCGGAAGTCGGTTATATAAACACCAAAGGCCTTGAGCTAGCTACTGCGATGAGGGAAAAGAATAATTATAGACGAATAGTCAATTTTTTAACTCGTATTGCTGATGAAAACCCTAAAAGCTCATCATGGTTTAACCACCATTTTGGAGTTGGAAGGGAATGATTTTAAAGTGTTGATGATAATAAATTTATGCATGATAATTGTTTAATCCCTTTATCTATAGTGAAAGAAATTAATATCCTGCCAAGAAATTAGCCATTTTTTATTAGCTTCTCATCGATAAGATAACTAGAACATTTACTATAAATTAGTCATTATCTTAATCCATTCAAAGTTCTCATCGGCAAGCCTCTCTATAAAACCAATGTTTCCTTTTGGGCGGAATTTTCTCGCCGAAAACGGTTAAAAACTTATGTCATTTATTAGATTATGTACTATGGCTTGATAGTTAGATATTAATCTATTCTTTGGAATATCAATTTCTCCTAAAATATATTCCCTTCTCCAGTATCCATTATTTTCCGAAGCCTTATAAGAAATCAATTCTTCTTTACAGCCGCATAAGCCAAAAGAATTATCGAGCAAATTAATAAAAGTATTCCGATAATAGGGACTATGTTAAATAGCGTGTCGCTGACAATTGCGTTTCCAGTTACATTTCCGCTTATTGCCGGCTGGATAAAGTAAATTCCTCCAAGAAGTGCAAGGATTCCAAAGGCAGCAACAACTCCCCGCCTTTCAAAAAAATTTGGTTCGCTCATGGAAAGTTTAATGATTAGAGGTTTATATGTTTTTTTGTTCTGTTAAGTAAAGTTCATATCTCAACATTCTGCGGTTTAATTCATTAAATAATCCACAAACAATAAAGATAATTATCTGCTCATTTCATTCGGAGATTTGCTGTTAATTGTTAATAATAAAATACACGACGATAGGAGTGAGTAATTTTTTATGTTAAGATTGCTGGTTTACTTTACATATGTTCCCCCTTTAATTTACTCCCCGGCGGCTTGTTTTCTGTTACTTTTTGTTAGTAGCTACAAAATAGAAGGATTTATAAACCCTAAATTTGTGAAATAATCACTATGGAACAAGCAATATTAATTCCAAGAGAAATAAGAGAAGCGGGTTTTCCTACAGCGAGGTATCTTAATGAAGGTGAACAAGCAAGATATGACGAAGCTGTTAGGAGTTTTAATAGCGAGAAAGCTAGGGAAACCTTAAGAGTTCCATTAAATGGCTCAAATTTATTCAAAGTGCTTTTACTAAACAAATTAGGAATAAGGACAGCAACTATACAAGAACTGGAAATGATTGTTGACCAGAATCCTGGCATGTTAAAAGGACATTATGAAGATAGTCCATCTGTTGTTTTATTCTCAATTAATACTTCTTATGCTCCAAACAAACCTTTAGCCAAGTCATTATCTAAATTAGTTGGAAAACACGAATATCCAGTTCTTATGACTGGTCTAGAGCCTGTTGAAGACCATAGCACTGATTATGGGCTAAGCCTTAAGCCAGGAGACAAATTTCAATTTACTGAAGCTCCTGAATTAGCTTATGCTAATCATGGAAGAAAGTTTTTAAGATTAGATGAAAGGGGCATGCCCATATTTGATGATAAAGGAACAAGAACTCTTCATACAAGGCAAGATGGACTTTCCAGGGTTTACCTGGGCTGGGGTCTCGGCCTGGTCTCGTACGGCGAGTATCTTGCTGGCTCTGACGAGGATGGTCGGGTGGTCGTCGTCAGCGCCGAAGGCGCTGCAAACTTAAAATTGCAAGAGCATATGTTAAAATTAACTGCTGAAAGAGATAGGCAAAATGATGCAAATGAAGAAAGATTTCAAAGAGCATTAGCTATAATGAAGAATAATTAAATTTTAAAACTAATTTTTCTTTAAAATTTTCCTAGCCATATAATGGCTGGGCCACACGCTTGTTAATAGCACTTCTTAATTGAAGTCATAAAATTCAACCACGACATTAAGTAACGCAAGTGAAATATGAAGTGGTGGTGATTTACTTTTAATTAATAAGCTAGCACTTTCCAGAGTTTACCTGGACAGGGATCTCAACCTGAACTCGAACAACGAGAATCTTGCTAACTCTAACGAGAATGGTCGAATGGCTCAGCTAGCTAGGATTTTAATAATGAAAACTTATAAAAATCTTTATCAGGAAATTTACAACTTAAACAATTTAATTCTTGCTTGGAGAAAAGCAAGAAAAGGAAAAACCAAGAAAGATTATGTGATTGAGTTTGAAAAAGATTTAATAAAAAATTTGCTGGATTTGCATAATGAATTGAAGAATCAAACTTACAAGCCATTGCTATTAAGAACTTTTATTTTACGAGATCCAAAAACCCGTAAAATATCCGAGTCAGATTTTAGAGATAGAATAGTTCATCATGCTTTAATAAGAATCTTAGAGCCAATTTTTGAAAAAAGATTTATCTATGATTCATGCGCCAACCAAAAAAACAAAGGCAATTTATTTGCATTGAAAAGATTTTATTATTTTATGGGAAAAGTTTCTAGAAACGGAAAAACAAACGGATGGTTTAATGTTAATCAAATTAGAGGATATTGCTTAAAAGCAGACATTAAACATTATTTTGAAGAAGTTGACCATGAAATATTGATTAATATTATTAAAAGAAGGGTTAGAGATGAAAAAGTTATGGGGTTGATTGAAAAAATATTAAAAAATAGCTCAGCGTTGAGGGGGGGGGGCGTTGCGCCTGAAGGCTCAACTTCCAGATATTTTTTCTCACGAAAAAACATAGGGGCGAAGCAGTTTTTCAGTAAAAAAGGAATGCCTCTCGGGAATTTAACAAGCCAGTTTTTTGCTAATGTTTATCTTAATGAACTTGATTATTTTGTAAAACATAAATTGAGAGCTAAATATTATATAAGATATGTTGATGATTTTGTAATTTTGCATAAGTCTAAAGAACAATTAGAATATTGGAAAAATAAAATCGGCAATTTTTTAGTGGAAAAATTAAGGTTGGAACTTCATCTGGACAAATCTAGAGTAATCCAATTAAGCAGAGGAATAGATTTTGTCGGTTTTAGGAATTTTTATTATTTTAGGCTATTGAGAATTAGGAATATCGGAAAAATGCTATTTAAGATTAAGAGATACAAAAAAGAAGAAATAACTAAGGAAAAACTCCTTGAAAGTTTTCAAGGTTGGAATGCTTATGTTAAGTGGGCGGATACACTTAAATTAAGGAGAAAAATTGTCAGCAGAATTTACTCTTAGTTTTACACCAATAAGAAAGCATAGCCCAGCGCAATCAAGGCAAGAGCTGCAAGGAAACTCCACATTACAATGCTTCCGAAGAATATTTTATTTCCGTCGAGGTCTGAAAGAGGAAGCATGCTAAATGCCGCAAAATAGATATTATATCTTGCGAAATCAGAGAATCCAAGCAAGTAGCCTGCAAAAGCCATTAGCAGGTTTATGAAAACTCCCGAGGCTGCGATAATTCCAATATGCCATTCAGTCATTTCAGAAAAAGAATACAGCCCCCAGCGCTTTGCCGTCCTGTAAATCTTCGGCTTCACATCAAAAGTAAGGCAGGCCATCCAGTAAACATATCCCGCAGTTATGGCAGTTACTATTAAAGGAAAAAACGCTCCTGCAGGAAACGGCTTTTTTAGGTGCTGGTGGGCCTTGAATCCAAACCTGTTCACCTCCCATAATTTTATTTCTATCTCCGAGTCAACTATATGCGACACAATTTTTTTTGCAAGCACGTTTCCAATTATGACGATGAAAATTGCAAGAAGCGTGTAGAGGAACGCGTTCACGCTTTTTACAAGACTTATAGTAAGGGCAAGGATTATTGACACAAGAATAATCGTCGCAATTTCTTTTTTGTTCATGCTTTTATGAGAGTTTTCTTTCTTATAAATTTTGTTATCTTTTTGTATATCCCTTTTTTGGCATAACGGGCATTGATTTATCCTTCATTAGTTATGATGCATTACGGAAAAGTATTTAAATAAGACTTCATAATTTTTGATATGCGAATCAGAAAAATCAGCGAGGTAGTTGGAAGCAAAGTCTATACTGATTCTGGGGACTTTTTCGGCGAGATTGAAGAAGCTAATCTTCACGAGAACAAGGTTGATGGATGGAGGATAAGGGTCGGAGGCTCTGTGACTTCCTTAATAGGGGGGGCAAGAGGAGTGATTATTCCCCATCAGTTTGTCAAGGCAATCAGCGACGTTTTTATAATAAATAAGACAGCGCTGCCTAGTCAAGATTCAGGAATAGAAGAGGTACCGGACGAATCAATGTAGGATGGTTGAAAATATTTTACAAAGTGAGGTGTTAACTAGCTTTGTGTATCCTTTTTTGCTGGTGTTTTTTGTAGTCTTTGCTGTGCTGGAGAAGACAAAGGTCTTTGGCGCTGAAAAAAAACAGATTAATGCGCTTACTGCTTTTGTTATTGGCTTGATTTTCGTCGCAGCTGTTGAGCCTAAGCTAATTGTTGAAAATTTAATTTTGTTTTTGTCTGTTGCAATTGTAGTTGTGTTTGTGGTTTTGATATTGTGGTCTTTTGCAAGCGGAGGAGAAGGATTCAAGCTTGAGGCGAAATGGCTTAAATGGGTTGTCGGAATTGCAATAATCGGGGCTGTAGCTGTTGCGATGTTCTTAATCACCGGGGTCTGGGATACTGTTGTTGATACTGTTTTTAGAAGCGATTGGAGCAGCGACTTCTGGGTTAATGTAATTTTCATAGTTATTATTGCGCTTGCTCTGGCTTTGATGATGAAGAAAGCCAAGCCTTAGAAACATATTTAAAAGAGGTTGACTTAATTAAGAAATGGAAGGGTTGATGTTCAATGCGATTTTAGGCTCTGGAAGCGGGATTGGAAATTTGTTGGCTTCTTGGGAAAACGCAGGAGTTTTTACTTACTTGCTGCCTTTCCTGTTAATTTTCGCAATGATTTTCGCAATTCTTTCAAGGATGCAAATCTTTAAGGAGAATAGGGCAGTTAATGGAATTATTGCATTGGTTGTTGGATTGATGGCTTTGCAGTTTGAATTTGTTCCGAGATTTTTTTCTGAGGTTTTCCCGAGGCTTGGAGTTGGACTTTCAATTATACTTGTAATTTTGATTCTTACAGGAATGTTTATTGATCCAAAGAAATCTGGAATAATGTGGACTTTATTTGGAGTAGGGAGTGTTATTGCTATTTTTGTCTTGCTTAATACGAGCAGCGCTTTGGATTGGACTACAAGCGCTTTCTTTGTCAATAATTGGCAGAATGTAGCTTTGGCGATTTTGGTGTTAGTTTTGGTTGGGACTGTTCTTTTCTCCGGAAGAAGCAAAGATCCAAACAGGCCGGCAAGCGTATATGAAGCTCTTGGGTTTAAGTAAGGGGTTTTTTAATTAGATTTTTAGCTATTGTTTAACTTTTTCGAACTCAAATTTGGCTCGCTAATGCTCGTGTATTAATTGCTCCAAACCAAACTACATTAAGGTTCTCCGCATGAAACCAAGTTAATGAAATATAAATTTTAAAATTTGGGTAAGCTGAACAAGCGTGTCTAAGTTATTTTTATTTTTTAATTAATCTATTCAGCTAGTTTAGAAATTTTATGAGATTATTTCCTTCTTCTCGTTTCACTGTCAGCTGCAGCGTTTACAACTTTTCCGAATGAATCCTGCATCATTGACATTTCTTTTTTGATTGAAGAAAGGTTCTGCCCATATGAACCAACCTTTTCGAGAATTGACATTTGAAGCTGGTCAATTAATGATTCTATTCTCACAAGCCTTTCTTCGATTAGCGCGAGCTTGGTTTGAGATAGGCTTTGAAATTCCGTCATGGAATCAACCTGCGACTGCATTTTTTTTATTTTGTCGGCGAATACCTGCTCTGCGATTTCCATTAGCGTGCTGTTGTCAGTTGCGCCGTAGCTTGCAGGATACTGCTGCTCGCCATAATTCTGACTTTGATCGTAATACTCTTGCTGGTAACCTTGATCATATCCTTGATATTGGTCTTGCGGAGTATAAACTGGAGCCTGAGGCTGGCTAAAGTCCTGCATTGGTTGCTGCGGATATTCTTCTTCCATTTCTTCTCCTTGATTGCTAAGTATCGAGGCTTCCATATTTTGGTCTATTGGCGCTGCGATTGCTTTTTTTATTTGAGCCTGGCTCATTGCTTCGCTGATTTCCCGAGGCGAAACTCCGTGCTCCTGCAAAGTTTGTATAATCTGGCTATCGGTCATGCCTTGGCTTTTCATCTGCATCAATTGGTCTAATAGGCCCATCAATCTAAAAGCAATTACTTCTTTTTTAACTTTTCTAAGTCAGATTTTCTTACAAACTCAAGAGGCTGAAACATCTTCGCCTGTTTTATTAAAATATCCAAGTCCTCTTTTTTAGCAAATTTTGAAAATTCTTCGGAAAAACTCTCCAGGAATCTTTTTATTTTTTCCATTGAAAATTTTATTTCTTCGAGCTGTTTCCTAATTTCAAGAATATCTTCCGAAGTTCTCTCCCTCATATCAACAAGGTTCTGGCCTATGATTAAAACTCTGTCTTTAAGAATCCTGTTTTTTTCCTCAAGGTCTCTTATTTTTGTGTTTATGTCGTAATAAGCCTGATAGTCATATTCTTCGTTTGCCACTCTCCCCCCAGCCGACCCCCAACCGCCCACCCTAACGACGATTGAGAAATTAGCATACTTTTTTAGTTCATAGATTAAAGCAGAAATAGTTTAAAATTGTTGTTGTTCACACAAATGTTTATAAACTTTAACACGAAAGTTTTATTATGGTATACGCGCACGAATTTGATTTGAAGGATGGAAGGAATGTTGTTCTAAGAATTTATGAGAATATATCCTATCCAAATTGGAGTCGTAGAGGAATAATATTATATGATGTGCTTATTGACGGCAAGATTATTAGTGAAGCTAATTTTTCCTTTATGGGTCCTGAAGATTTTTCATGCCCTGCAGACGAAACAAGAGCCCTTCTTCAATTAGAAAGAATTGTTATTGATAGATATGCACCCTCTGCTGTGATAGCTGATTGATTTTAATTATTATATTTCACACAAAATATTTTAAACCCAAGCAACTTTTTTTAGTTATGAATCTTACTGAATTCATCGAGGCAGTTATGCCGGCAACGATGACTTCTAAAAAAATAACTTGTGCAGGATTGTCTTTGAAAATAAATCTTAGCGGGGTTGTTCACAGATCTTTAAGAGACGGAATTGTCCTTGATGGAAACATTAGGGGGATTGTTGATGATGAAAGCCCGTTTTTTGGCAAGGGAGGAACAATTGCGAGTGTGAGAATGGCTGCTGGAGGAATTCTAATTACAGAATCTGCATGGACACATCCTGCAGTTAGGAGAATGGGCATTAATTCAGTTTTATATGAAGAATTAGTAAATACTTATTTTCCCCAGGCGCAAGTTGTTGAGAATCTTTTTGGAACTTATGGGGGAGTAAATGCAAGGCTTATAGTAAATGGAGGAATGACTGCAAAACAAATGGCCTTTTATAGACTAGGATGGGCTGATTATAGGTGGAGATATTCATTAGCGGATTTTTTTGTCAGACCAGGAGCAAATCTCCCCCTAATTAGTTTTCCGCATATGCATAAAATATTTTGAGCTGACGCAACGGTTGCTTTATCTCATAAAAATTATTAAACTGCTTTTTCCTGTTTTCATTATGCCATTTGATTCAGAAAGCTCCCTGTATTCCTATGAAGTTCAGAGAAAAGGAGGAGAGGACATACTTTATATAAATTATTTAGGGGCTCCTTTTGTTCCAAACATTGCCGAATATCCAGAAGTTATGACACAGGTTGTTGATGCGCTTATGAAAAATCCAAGCGTATCGAGGATAGTTTTAAGCCAGCAGAAAAATTATAATTATGACTTTACTGAAACCTCTTATTTATTAGAGATTTCGCAACTTTATATATTTTTAGTTAATCAGGAAAGAATTTTAAGCCAGGACAAGCTTATTGTTAACGCCCCCCAGTTTTTTAATCAAAGATATAATGAGCTTTTCAATTTTTTATTTTTATTGAGGAGAGACCCTGTTGCCGCTTATTTTGAGGTTAAGAGATTTTTATACGAGGCGAGAGTTTTTTTGGAGAGGATTGAACAAAGTTTTTATTCTGATCAGGAGAATTATATTTTGTTTCTTGAAAGAATTGCTTCTTTACTTGAGAAAACAAAAATAATCTCTGCCGCTTCCCAATATTTTGATGGATATAGGCTTGGGGATAGGGGAATATACTTCAAGATTTTTAAGCCTGACACTATCCCTAATTTTACTTTTACAAGACTGGTTTCTGACCTTCCAGAAGATGCTGAAATAGTCGATCAATACACTATTGCGCAGGAGAGCTACGACGAATCATTAGTCACCATAATAAAAAGAAATGAAGATGCAAAATTCATCTATCATTTGGTTCCACCGGAAAATAATCTTAGAGAAGACTATAACGCCATTTTGAATCTTGCCAGAGGAGTTTTATTGGAACATCAGCCAAAAGCAGAAGAATTTACTGATACTGAAAGGACAAGGCAGGTTTTTTTTAACATTGCAAAAGATTTGATACAAGACCTGGCAAATAATCAGGGAATAACTCTTAGTTTTCAGGATTTGAATAAACTGTCAACTATTTTAGTAAGGCATACTATTGGTTTTGGAATAGTGGAGGTGCTTTTACAAGATAAAAATTTGCAGGATATTTCTTTGAATGCTCCGATTCCGCAAACGAACATTTTCGTGCGGCATCAAAAATACGATGAGTGTTCTACAAATATACTTCCGAGCCAGGAAGATGCTGATTCATGGGCGGCGAAATTCAGGATGATTTCAGGCAGGCCTCTTGATGAGGCAAATCCCATCTTGGACACTCAGTTGGAAATAGGGAAGATTTCTGCGAGAATTGCAATAATTCAACAGCCTCTTTCTCCTGATGGTTTGGCGTATGCAATTAGAAGGCATAGGGAAGAGCCCTGGACTCTGCCTTTGTTTGCGCAGAATAAAATGCTCAATCCGCTTGCTGCAGGATTGCTGAGCTTTTTAATTGATGGCTCGAGAACTTTGCTTGTCGCTGGAACAAGGAGCTCTGGAAAAACTTCACTTTTGAGCAGTTTAATGCTGGAAATAATGCCGAGATATAGGATAATTGTCATTGAGGATTCTTTGGAATTGCCTGTTGACTCTATGAGAAAATTAAAATATGACATTTTGAGAATGAAGGTTAGGTCTGCTTTGTTAAAAACAACTACAGAAGTTTCTGCCGACGACGGAATCAGAACAAGCTTGAGACTAGGGGATTCTTCCTTAATAATCGGGGAAGTCAGGAGCGTTGAAGCCAAAGCTCTTTATGAAGCTATGAGGGTGGGAGCTTTGGCAAATGTTGTTGCGGGGACAATTCATGGAGCTTCGCCATACGGCGTTTTTGACAGAGTTGTAAATGATTTAGAAGTGCCAGCGACAAGTTTTAAGGCGACAGATATAATTGCTGTTGCTAATCCCATAAAAACTCCCGATGGTTTGCATTCATGGAGAAGGGTATTGCAGATTGCAGAAGTCAGAAAACACTGGAAAAAAGACCCCCAAGAAGAAAAAGGATTTGTTGATTTGCTTAAATACAATGTTGAGAAAGATGAGCTTGAAGCTACAAGTGATTTAATAAACGGGGATTCTGAGGTAATAAAAGATGTTGCTTCTAATGTCAAGGGATGGGCTGGAAACTGGGATGCGGTTTACGATAATATCTTACTTAGAGCTAAGATAAAAAAAGAAATTGTTGATGTTGCTGAAAAAACAGGAAAAAAAGAACTGCTCGAGGCTGGATTTACTGTTTTAAGCAACGACACTTTCCATAAAATTTCAGATAAAGTTAGATTAGAAGTTGGTTTACCGTTGGGAGACAGGGTTTTCCCATTATGGCAGAAGTGGTTAAATGAGCAGATAAAAAATAGAAAGATTTGAGCCATCAAAGATAAAAGTTTTTCGAACTTTAGCTGCTTCGTCCAATCCTGGCCAAAGTAGTGGCTGAATGAGCAGATAAAAGGAAAAAAATAATAGATAAAGATAAGACTAAGCTTATTTTATTCATTAACTATTACATTTTTCACAAACTTTTACTTTAGCTATTCTATTTCCTGCTAAATAAATAGTAAAAACTAATACGAATATACTAGTTATCATTATTTCATTTTTGTAAGAGAATAAGAAAAGTGTTGCTGAGCCACCTATTCCAATAAAACCTAAAATAGCGCCTAAACAAATAGGACAAAGTTTAGCTGAGAATAAAGTGCCTGTAAATGCAACAAGGCCTGTTCCAGTACCCTTTACTAAATACTCGCCTTGCTTCTTCTCTTTATGTGATGCATATATTTGCATAGCAATTGAAATGCCAAACAAAGAAGAAAAAATAATTATTAAGATAACCTCATTAATTTGCAGAAGAGATAACTGCAATTTTAACGTATTTCCGGGAGTTAACAAAGATGGAATTATCACAGCAATAAAAGCCATTACTAAAGCTAAAGCAACTGCTATTAAAACGTGTTTTCTGAAACTAAAAACTAAAAAAATTGACTTAAACACTGATTTCGCCATATTGCTTTTAAGATAACTCTTTTATTAAAAGCTCTCGTGCTTCGGGCGATAGTATTTTCTTAAATTCTTTTGTGCAAATACAAATGCAACACGAACAACAGGGGCATTTTCCAAAGTTGCAGCACGACTCTTTTTCTCTCTCGATTTTTTCAGTCATTTTTTTCTTGCCTCCTTTCATTTTTACTTAGTATTATAGCGCCTTTTCCAAAATTTTCTGTTTTAGGGATTCAAACTCTTCCCTTTTCAAAACGCAAATATTGCCTTCTTCACCAATTCTTACTTCTTCATTCAAGATTTCAACAGTTGGACAACAACCCCCACTACAACACAAATTTATAATTTTGTTCATTTTTCCCATCTCCCCCAAGAGATCTTCGATGCTTGAGCAAAAACCTTATATTTCCTTTCATTTTATTTCAACAGCATGTTTAGTTATCTCTAAACTACACGAATTATGCTTTTTGCAAAAGTCTTCACATTTTTGGGCAAATTTTTTTGTTCCATAATAAAACTTACATATATTGCATTGAAAATATTTCTTTCCTTTGTAAAAAATTTCTTTTGCCATTATAATTTTAGCCTCTCTTTCAGCTTTTCCTCATTAAAACCAATTATAATTTTTCCATTAATATCTATCACTGGCACACCCATATGCCCTGATTTTTTAACCATTTCTTCAGCCGCCTTTTTGTTTTTACCGACATCTATTTCTTTATACTTGATATTATGTTGCTTTAGGAATTCTTTTGTCTTCTTGCACCAAGGGCATCCTTCTGCCGTATAAATTATGATCTCCATTTTAATCAATAGTATATTTTATATACTAAGGGAATTATATAAATTAGTAAGTTTCCAAATGGTAAGCATACAAACAGATGAAAAATGTTGCAAGATGAAGTCAATTAATGGTTATTGTCCTAAGCCATTAGAGTCTGCTTCTGATTATTTAAGTAAGAAATGGACAATTTCAATAATTATAACAATAGGAAATTTTGGTAAATTGAGATTTAATGAATTACTTAATCGGCTAGAGAGTGCAACTGCGAAAATACTTTCAGATAGATTAAAAGAATTAGAAAAAGAGGGCATAATTCAGAGAAAACATTATAAGGAAGTGCCCCCCAAAGTAGAATATGCTCTCACATATAAAGGAAGAAAATTGAAAGAATCGCTACGTCCTTTAATTTATTGGGCCGAGAATAAAAAAAACTAGCGTTATAATTTTAATCAAACATTAATAAGCTCCCTTGATTTAAGATAAATATAATGCAGCCATTCCCTATATTTTGGATTTTTTCCTCTGACAATTTCAGAGTACATTGTCTTTAGTTTTTTAGTTATTGGACCAAATTCATGTTTCATCTTCCGCTGAACATTGCCTTTGTCTGTTATTGATGCTATAGGCGCCACTTCTGTGGCCGTTCCGCAGAAAAATGCTTCATCTGCCGCGCAAGCTTCTTCTAAAGAGATTTTTTTCTCAATAACTTTTATTCTTTCATCTTCAGCTATTTTTATCAAAGAATCTCTCGTTATTCCCAAGAGAATAGCCCCCCTCTGCGGCGTTAATAAAGTATTATCTCGGACAAAGAAAACATTTTGGCCAGAACCCTCAGCAATAAAATTTTCATAGTCTAAAAATAAAGCTTCATCATAATATTGGAGCCTTACTTGCCTTGTTGCTCTTGAAGAATTAGCGTATTGCCCGCAGATTTTAGCCTCAACATCTTCCGCTTTTGGATGTATTCTCATGAGTGACGGAATTTTTACATGGGTCGGTTTATCCCCTAAATATGCCGGCCAATCTAAAACTCCTATAGCGACTTTAACTTCACAATCTTTTGGGTCAACTCCAAGCCCTTCGCCAAAATATGCCACTGGCCTAATATATCCAGATTTTAATCCGCTTTGCATTACTGTTTCTAAGACAGCTGTTGTGATTTCTCTTTTGGAAAAAGGAATTTGCATGTAAATTGATTCAGCGCTTTTGAAGAATCTTTCAATATGGTCTTGCAATCTAAAAACCACAGGCAGTTTTTTTTCTGTCTCATAAAATCTTATTCCCTCGAAGACACCATCACCATAATGAGTTGTATGAATAAACGCTGATTCAACAGCTCTTTCAGGCAGGGTAAAGCAGCCATTAAACCATACTTTTCCAATGGGCTTTTTTCCCAATGCCATAGAAAAACAAGCATTTCCCAACTTAAAAATTATATGTATTTGTAATATTTGATAACTTTATAAATTGGAGGCGTCTATTTACCCTTATGAAAAGATGGGCGTGGAATCTGTTCTGGATTGCTGTAATTGCTGTTCTTCTTTATCTGCTTCTGAAAGACATTGATTTTTACGAGGTTTATCTGATTTTGACTTACGCTAATTTCAATTATATCCTGCTGGCATTTATTTTTACAGGGATGACTTTTGTTGTCTGGAATATACGATGGAGTTTTTTATTTTCTAAAGTATTTGAGGGAGATTTTTGGTTTCTGCTGAATGTTCTTTTAGCGGGCGCTTTTTTTAATACAATAACTCCTGGAGCAGGGATTGGCGGAGAGCCTTTCAGGGCGCATTTTTTGGCAAAGAGATATAAAAAATCACAAACAACAATGCTGGCTTATGTGATATCAGACAAGTTTTACCAGCTGATAACTCTCGCAGTTTTTTCAGTTTTTTCTATTTTATTTATCCTGGTTTATGTAAATATTTCCAATACTCTTAAATATATTCTTGAAGGAGCGCTTATTTTTGTCCTCGGTTTTTCCGGAATTACTTTTTACCTCATTGCAAGAAAACTTAATTTTAGCTGGGGCGGATTGGCAAAAAAACTTCATTTTCTAAAATCATTAAGAAGGAGATTCAAGCATGAAGACCATCTGGAAAAATTCGTAAATAATAAAATAAGCATTTTTGCCAGAGTCTTTAGGAAATCTGTAAAGAACAAAAAACATATGGCTGAAGCATTTTTTCTGGCCCTTTCATTTTGGATCTGCACTTACCTTACTTCTTATTTTTTATTTTTGGCATTTAAACAAGACGTTAATTTTTTGTCTGTGATAATTGTAGTTACACTGGGAACCCTGGTCGGCGCCTTTGCCCTTGTTCCGGGAGGAATTGCTGTTACTGAAATCAGCATGACTCTGCTATTTTCGGCAATGGGAATCCCTATAGCTTTTGCGTTTATTATCTCTCTTTTAACTAGGCTGATTTATTATGTTTACAGCATACCTATTGGCGCGATAAGCTTGTGGTATATAAGAAAAGTGACGCATGAAGAAAAAGGCAAATTAATGGAGAAAAAGTCATATAACTAATGGCACAATTTATTCCTCCTTTATCGAAGGTAAGACTATGATAAAAAAGTGATGTAAGGAATTATTGAGATACTTGTCAAGGATGGATTTTGATAAGCAATTATTAATAATGAACTTTTAACGCAAAGTAATTATTTAACTAGTTTTATCAGAGACAATATATTTTTTTAGCAGTTAGGCATTAATTTTTTGTGTTTTTATCTTCAATAAAATCCGCAGAATTATCAAAAAAGAAGCAATTTTCTAATTCAATATATTTTTATATCTTTATTTGCTACTTTATTTTGATTAAAAGGTGAAATATGAATCCTTATAGAAAACCAAGTGTGGATGAAATTCTTAGAAAGCATGGTGCAAGAATAGAATCTCAGATGAATGAGGCTCCCAAGGAAAATGTTGAATATAGCCGCGAGTATATGAAGTTTAAGGAAGAGCTTGCGCCAGAGCTTACAAGATATGAGAAATGGTGCAGAAGCCTCGGGAGTGTAATAAAACTTAACGTTTCTGAAAAAGACAGGAAGCCCATTGAGAAAAATCTTGAACTCGCGCATTTGGATGTTTCTCCTGAACAAGCATTAACTCTTGCTGTTGTTTCTTTTTTGATTGTGTTTTTTATAGGAATTATCGGCTCTGTCGGAGTTGCGCTCATAAAGGCTTCGGATAACTCAAATTTTTTGAAAGGCTTTATTGAAGGATTTCCTTTTTTGTTTTTTATATTAATGGTTACTCTTAGCTTGTTCCTTTTTTATTTTGTTAAAGGGTATCCAGAAAGGCTTGCAAACAGATGGAGACTTAAGGCAAGCAGCCAAATGGTGCCGGCAATACTTTATGTTGTTGTTTATATGAGGCATACTCCAAACCTGGAGAAGGCAATCGCTTTTGCCTCTGACCATTTGCAGTATCCGCTTGCTTTAGATTTCAAGAAGGTTTTTTATGATGTCGAAGTTGGCAGATTTTCAACAATAAAGGAAAGCCTGGATTATTATCTTCAAACATGGAGGGATTATTCCACAGAGTTTATTGAGGGCTTTCATTTAATTGAGAGCAGCCTTTTTGAGCCCGACAACACGAGGCGCGTTTCGACTTTGGATAAGGCTCTGCAGGTAGTTCTCGACGGAGTTTATGAGAGAATGCTTAGATTTACTCATGATGTCAGAAGCCCTTTGACAAATGTTTACATGCTCGGAGTCATTCTTCCTACTTTGGGGTTGGCTCTTCTCCCGCTCGCATCTGCCATGCTCGGGAATATGTTCAGATGGTATTACATATTCATAGCCTTTAACCTGATTATTCCGTTTTTCGTTTTTTATCTTACTGATAAAATTATGTTTTTAAGGCCTGGAGGCTATGGAGAATCGAGCTTATTGGAGAGGAATCCATTATATCCAAAGTACAAGGATAGCGGCCATTATTTCAACGCGTTTATTTTGACTTTGCCTTTTTTGATTATAGGGCTTTTGCCCCTGGTTTTCCAGTATACTCCATTTCCAGACATGCTTGGATTGCAGCATGATTATACATTTGCAGAGCTTGGATTGCTTGTTTTTCAAGAAGAAAAGGTATTTGGTTTTGTTGAAACTGAAAACGGGGTTAAAGGGCCGTTTGGCGTTGGCGCATTAATTCTTGGAATGTTTTTTCCAATAGGATTGGCTATGTTCTTCTCAATAGCATATGGCGATAAGACAAGGGAATTAATAATAGAGAGGAAAAAGACAAAAGAGCTAGAGGAAGAGTTTAATAATTCATTATTCCAGCTGGGAAACAGGCTTGGAAATGGAACTCCCCCAGAGCTTGTTTTTGGCAAGGTGGCTGAATCGTCTAAAGGACTTAGAACAGAAGATTTCTTCAGGAGAGTTCATTATAATATAGCTCAGATGGGAATGAATGTCGAGAGGGCGATATTTGACAAGAGGAGAGGAGCAATAAGTTATTATCCTTCTGATTTAATTGCTACAAGCATGAAAGTTCTTATCGAATCTTCTAAAAAGGGGCTGAGAATTGCCGCAAACAGTTTAATGAGCATCTCGGAATATGTGAAGAATATACAGAAGATAACTCAAAGGCTTAAAGACATGCTGGCAGAGATTATTTCTGATATGAAGAGCAACATGACTTTTCTCGCGCCTTTGCTTTCCGGAATTGTTGTTGGATTGGCGTCGATGATTACTACTATTTTGTCAAGAATTCCTTTAGATGAAAGCCTGAAAGACGCTAATCTAGGGGGGTTTAATATTGCAAATTTAGGAGATTTGTTTAATTTTGTTGAAATGGTCCCGCCATATTATCTTCAGATTATTGTCGGGGTTTATTTGATACAGGTAATATTTATCTTAACAAGGACTTTAGTTGCAGTTGACTCTGGGGAAGACAAACTTGAAAGAACCAATAAGACAGGAATAAATGTCCAGAAAGGCGTTTTGCTTTATTTTATCACTGCTTTATTCTCGACGCTGGCCCTTTTCCTATTAACAGTCATTGTGCTTAAAGGTTTTTGATGAATTTTTTTATTTTTTTGCCTTTAAAGCGCGCTCGAAAATAAGCCACGCTAAATTTTCTCGCTGATAAAGGTCAGACTAAGACGTAGTATTTTTTAAGATAGATTAGTAAACGTTATATAAACAAAGCGTGTACAAATTGATTAATGATAATCCCAATCTGTTTTGTTCAAATTAATCCCACTCCCCCGCCCCGAAAAGGGTAAATTAATGTGAAAACTATTTTTGAGCTCAGTTTAAATATAATAAGATAATCCAAATGTATCTAATTAACCCTATATTTATATCGCGTCAGCGCAATTTTCAAAATAATTAAAAATGCAATTAAATTTAGATGCTTAGCTTGCGAGATTTTATGTTCCACTTTTCCAACGAGAATAAATTAATATTAAAATGTTTTTTTAAGTGAAGTTAATATAACCATCTTTTGAACAATGAGCATCCAAGTTAATTAAAAGCGAATATGCGGAACAGAGCGACGCGCAATATTAAACCATAGGGAGTCGAACGTCTTCCAGTTAAATTTATTAACAATCTTATCCAATTACCATCATGAAAAAGAGCGTTAAGAGAGGCGTTATTTCAGATTATCTTCCCTGGATACTTATTGCAGTGGCTGTTCTTGTTATTGTTCTTTTGGCTGTTTTTGTAATTAAAGGAAAAGGAATTAGCATAATTGAAAGAATAAAATCTTTATTTGGAGGATAAATGTCAGAGCTTACTATCGGACAGCTTATAAAAATAATAATAGGGGTTTTGGTTTTTGCAGTTGTTGTTCTAGGCCTTTACTTTTTTTTCAAGAATTATATTTTGGATTTTTTTAATGGACTTGGCGGAGAGGCTGTGCTGGGGCTGAGATGAAAAATAAAAAAGCCTTTTTGCTTGGAGAGGAAACCTTAAAGATAATTGTCGCATTAATTGTTATTGTTTTTTTGGTTTATTTCCTGTTTGCCCTGTTTTACTCGAGTTCAACGAAAAGCAAACAGAGACAAGCTGAGGCTGTTCTTGAAGAATCTGTTTCAGGAAGCATAAAAACAGCCATAGAAAGGGCAAGAAGCGGGCAGGGAAGTGTTGGTGGAAATGCTGAGGAGGTTCCTGTGCCGAATCCTCTTGGATGGCATTTATTTTCTTTTACCGGTAGTGAGATAAAGCCTAATGATTGCGCCGGAGAAAATTGCCTGTGCATTTGCGATAAGGTATGGGCTTTTAATGCTGCTGCTCCTTTTACTGACAAAGAAGAAAGGCAAGCTGGAAAATGCGATTCAGGCGGGGCATGCTTGGCTGTTCCAGACATTGTTGATTTCACAGACATAGAAATTAAAAAGTCAACTATACTATTAGTAAGAAATGAGGGGGGAATAATAATCACTGAAAGATGAACTTAGATGATTTAATGAAGAATCTTATATGGATTGCGCTTTTTATAATAGCTCTTGCGGGAATTTTTGCCCTTTTTAAGAAGTTAGGAGTGCTATGATAAATATAAAGAACAAATTAGGGGAATTAACCACACAACAAATAGTTACTCTTATAATTTTAATTGTTAGTTTTGCTGTTATACTGATTTTTTTATTTTTGCTTGATTTAGGAGAGCTTAGCAACCAGGAAATTTGCCATAATTCTGTCGCCTTAAGGTCAAGCTCACCTTTGCCCTCAGATAGCATTCCTTTAGATTGCAGGACGAGTTATGTTTGCATGACTAAAGATGGAAGTTGCGAGTCCATGACAGGGCCAGAAATTGAAAAAGTTGAAGTGAAAGAAGATGTTTATAATGTTCTCGCTAAAGAAATGGCTTCGTGCTGGTGGATGTTCGGTGAGGGAAGGCTAGATTATGTTGGAGATGATTTGATTCCTGCACGATACTGCTCTATCTGCTCTCAATTAGCTTTTGACGATAGTGTTAGTGAAATTTTCCCAGACGGTTTTGAAAAAAAAGAGCTTTATGATTATATGGCTGTACAAAATATGCCCGACAAAGATTACAGCTATCTTGAATATTTAATTGGGACGAGGGAGGTAAGCCAGCTTGGCGCGGGGCCGGACCAAGGAAGCAGGTTTGGGTTTATGGATTTAAACAAGAGGCATTATGTTATTATGGGGATAGACAGCAATTTTGATTGGGTGAAGGCGGGAGCAATCGCAGGAGAAATTATTGGGGCAGTTAGCATAAGAATTCCTCTCGGTTCTGCTGGATCTAAGGCCGGGGCATTGCTCAGGGGGGTTTTACATATGAATTCTCTTGCTGGACTTGGGGCTTTAGGAGGATTATATGTTGGAAATATGGTTGAGGGAGAATCTGGAAATAATTATTTATCTCCGACGATTGTAGAGGTTAATTCTAAAACTTTTGAGGGACTGAAATGCAAAGATGTGAGCACGCTGGCTTAAATTTCAACTCGTTTTGCTTGTTTATTAATTCACTCGAAAATCTTCTCGTGCCTACTCGCGACCCCATTCGCTTTTGGATTATCTCATGAAGTCACTCGGACTTCAAGATTAATGTTTTTTAGTAAAGTCAAAACATTCGTCGATGGCGGATTTTCTGGTTGATTAAAAAAGATTAATGTGGAAAATTTTGATGAGAGTTAGTAGAGCAAAAGTGAGTTTAAGATATCATCGAATAAATCTCGCGGAGCTTTGCGGATTTTAATTTATGATAACTTGGATATATTTTGGTTAGCTTATTTTCTGAGCAAGGTTAACATTAATTTAGCTTAACTAAGATAAATCAAGCGAGTTCAGGTTAATCTTTTATTAATATTGCGTCAGCGCAAATTTCTTAGTTAATAAAAAGTGTTAATGCGGAAAGATTTTGGGTTATGAGGTTGATTAGAAGTTGGTTTAGAAAATAGCTTAATTTAGTTAACATAGATTAGCGGGTAAAGCAAAGGCGAGTTTAAGTTAATTAAATATAAATATCACAGAGCTGAGTGATGCGTAAATATGGGCAAGCATGAATATGGTTAGATTTATTAATTAGTTTGGCTTTTTCTGATTATGATTGGGAGAAGAAAGAAAGGCACTATCTTGATGGAAAACATAATATTCATTATTCTTAATCTGGCATTTATTTCAATTTTGCTTTTATTTATATTTAAACAGGGCAATGGCGATGCGCTTCTGGAGCAAGCTTATGCAAAAAAGATTGCGCTTTTGATTGATGCTTCAAAACCAGGAACAGAAATATTTCTGGAGATGAGTGATGCAAGTGAGATTTCGCCTGAGTGGTGGAATGAAAACTTTGAAAATGCTGTAAGCATTAATGGAAATCTTGTAACTGTGAAACTTCGCGAGAATGGGGGATATTCTTACTCTTTTTTTAACGATGTTGCTCCAATAGTCGATATGAGCCCTGAAGGAAAAATATATATGGTGATTAGAGATGGATAAGACAATTTCGATTTACTGGTTTGCAATACTAATTTTAGTAGCTGTCGCCATTGTTTATATGATTTCTGCTTTTTATGGGGCTCCGTATGATGTTAGGGAGATTGAGGCTAGCCTAATTTCAAACAGGGCTGCAGACTGCATTTCACAAAAAGGCGAGCTTAATTCATTTTTGTTTGGCGAGAACGGAGAGCTGGCTGGTTTTAACAATGATTTTGAAGAAAGGTGCAAAATAACTCTGGAAGTTGAAAATATCTGGACAGAGCCTCAGTATTATATTTATTTAGGAGTTTTTAGAGTTGGAGATACTAACAGGCCTATTTATTTTTACGAGACCGGAAACTTGAATTTAATTGCAAGCTGTGAAGCTCAGCAGGAAAAAGAGTTTGAAAATCTCGCAAAATGCGCTGAAAAAAGATTTTATTCTATTCATGAAGGGGAGCAATACTTAATTAAAATTTTGAGCGCTGTGAGAAAAACGGAGAAAAATGTCAAGTAGCAATATTTTGAACAAGATAAAGCAGAAACAGAATATGGAAAATAATAAAGCGCAGGTTGCCGATGCATTAACATGGGTTGTTGCTACATTGATAATTGTTATTATCTTAATTGTTTTTATTACCATAACAAATATCTTGGTTAAGACAAAAAACATAGAAAGATTTGTCATTGGAATTTTTTCAGGAGATGGTGACGGGGGAATTGAAAAAGTGGACATTAAAACAGCTATGGCTCTTGAAAAAAATGGTCAGAATAGGGAAAATATAGAAAATTGGGTGAAAAATGCGGGGCCGTAAATCAAACATAACTATAATAATATTGGTAATAGGAGTTTTCCTGCTCTGCGCAGCAGCACTGGTAAGTTTTTTTATTTCCAAAACCAAAACCGGAAAGTCTTTTTCAGATGTTGAGCTGATTGAAGAGATGAACGCGCAAATGGAGAAATATTCTGCTGAAGGCGATATAAATGACGCACAGACAAGAATAAACCAAGATGGAATCAGGGTTTTTTATCAAGAGAGGCAGGAATCATACGGATTTTTAGGGAACAAGGAGAGGATTGCCTTTTCTGCTGAAAGAGGAATTGATTTGGCGAGAGGGTAATTAAATATTAAGGTTTATTTTATTTAATTTTGGATAATAGTTAGGTTATAGCAAAAGACATTAATATCCTCGCAAAATGCAGTCCATGAACAATATATTCTTAAACTAATAATTACATTTTATCATCAGTAAAAATATTTGTGTCTAATTTAGCAAATTTTTATATCATGCCCTATTTAAGATTTATTTGGCAGTTGAAATAAATATTCATACACGGAAATTGTTTCACCTTGCAACTTTATGCTCTTCCATTAAACTCCTTGCGATAATAATGATAAAGAAATCAATCCCATAATTTATAATCAAGAATCGTTGTTTTTTCAAATAATCTTTTCGGGCGAAAAGATTTATAAACCAAACACCCTTTTAACAGACATGGATAAAAAAGGGGAATGGCAAGGGAACCTCTCGGCTCTTTTTCCAAAAAGCCGCAGGGGGCAGGGAATGAGCGTTTCAACACTTGTTTTAATTATTCTCGGAATATTTATTTTGGTAGTTCTCATATTGGGATTTGTTTTGGGATGGAATAAACTTGCTTTCTGGATTAAGAGCGATAATAATGTGGCCGAGGTCTCGCAGAAATGCGAGTATGCCTGCGGAATACAAAGCCAGTATGATTTCTGCGTTGCAAGCAGAAAGTTGACTGCTCCCGAGGCAGACTTGGCTGAAGCAGACAAGGAAGCCGGATACAAAATGGGAACCTGCAAGTTTTTTGCCACGGATGAATTTTACAGCAGGCTTGGAATCCAGAATTGCCCTGAAGTTAACTGCGCCTAATTTTGAAAATGCCAACTTGTTATAATTGTAATAGGGAAATTATAAAGAAGGATGATGCTAATGTTTTAGCCTTTCTTGGTTTTGTTCCTAGGACATTCTGCAATAACTGTTATTCTTCAAAGGAGAGAGGATTTGCCAGGCATATGTTTTATTTTCCGCAACAGCCAATCAACAGCAAGATGTATCTTTTTGGACTTTGGGTTTTTACTTTAATATTTGTTCCTTTAATTTTATTTATGGTTTTTTCAACTATCTTAAATAAATCTTCACTAGCCGGCTTGCTGATTGTTGTTTTCATTCTATTGCTATTCTTAGCTTGGCAGTGGATTTTGTATTTTAAAGCTAAAAAGATATTGTCAATACTTAAATAAAATGGACTACGGATTTTCTGAAAGAAGAAACAAGCGAAAGGACAAAAGAAAGGAGAACAAGAAACATCCCTATCATAAGGGAGGCGGGAAGAGAAGCGTGAATGCTGCGGTAAAATGAATTTTAAGAAAATTTTTACTTTGTTTTGAAATCGCATTCTGCAGGTTTTTCAGCATGAAAACAAGATTAATGCGAGATAGATTTAAATTTGGGTTAATATAAACAAGACGAGTTTAGATTATTAAGATGTTCATTTATTTAACTTTGCTAATAGCAAGAATAATTTAGATATGCCGGGATTATCTTATTTTATTAGCAAGCTTAACTAAGATAAACCAAGCGAGTTCAGGTTAATCTTTTATCAATATCACGTCAGCGCATTTTCAAAATAATTAAAAACACCTCTGCTTTATGTTTCTAATGGGAGAGGTGTTTTTTTTACTCGGTGTCGGATTCTTGTGGATACTATTTGCAAGCATACAGGATTTGAGAAGAAGAGAGGTTGATAATTGGATTAGCTTTTCCCTGATAGCTTTTGTCTTGGGGTTTAGGTTTTTTTACGGGCTTTTTAATGATGACTGGAACTTTTTTTATCAAGGCCTCTTTGGATTTATTATTTTTTTAATTGTCGGCAATCTCCTTTACTATGGAAAAATGTTTGCTGGAGGAGATGCAAAACTGATGATAGCAGTGGGGCCTCTTTTGGGCTTGTCTAGCGCTTTTTTTATCAATCTTAAAATATATTTTCTTTTCATAATTTTGTTTTTGTTTTCCGGAGCGGTTTATGGGTTTTTCAGCATGGTTTTTTTCAGCTTAAGGAATTTAAGGGCGTTTGGAAAAGATTACAGCAGGAGACTTAAAAAAAGCAGGAGATTTATTTATACAATAATGATTCTTGGGCTGGTTTTCATGGCTATCGGGATATTGGAGAATATATTTTTTGGAATTGGCGTTTTGCTTTTTGTTTTTCCGTATTTTTATTTATATGCCAGAACTGTTGATGAAGTGTGCATGGTTAGGGTTGTTGAGGCCAAACTTTTGACAGAGGGAGATTGGCTTTATAAAAGAGTTAAGATTGGAAAAAAATTTATTAAACCCAGCTGGCAGGGGCTTTCAAAGATGGAAATATCGCTTATAAAAAAATACCATAAAGAGATTAAAATAAAACAAGGAATTCCTTTCGTTCCGGTTTTTCTCATTGCATTCTTGATATTAATTTATCTTTGGAAAAACGGATTATGGAATGCGGTTTGGTAGCCACATTTTTTTTATCAGTAATTCTTTTTGGATATTGGCTTTTTTGGCGATTAAGGCAACCAAAGAAAGACTTGACAAGGTTTAAATATTGTTTCTATTTTATTAAAATATGAAAGATATAAGTGAAATTAAAAGGAAAATTGTAAGAGTTTTGAAGAAGAATGGAGTAGCAAGAGCCGGAATTTTTGGAAGCTATGCAAGAGGAGAACAGAAGAAGAATAGTGACATTGATATATTAATAGAATTTAATGATAGTTTATTAACCTTGATTGGCATAGAAATGGAGTTAGAAAGAGCTCTTAGAAGAAAGGTTGATTTGCTAACCTATGGTGGTATTCATCCGCTGTTAAAAGAGATAATTTTAAATGAAGAGGTTAGGATAATATGAAGAAAAATCCCACTATCTTCATCGAACACATACTGGATAATTTAAAAAATATAGAATCTTTTACCAAGGGTCTCTCTAAAAATGAATTAACAAAAAATAAGTTAAAGCAATATGCCATCATTAGGGCAATAGAAGTAATTGGTGAAGCAGTTAAGAATTTACCTTCTGATTTTAGAAATGAGCATTCCTATATTCCTTGGATTAAAATTGCAGGAATGAGAGATAAATTAATGCATCACTATTTTGGAATTAATTTAGAAACGGTATGGAAGGTAATAATTGAAGACCTTCCAGATTTAAAAGAAAAGATCATAAAGATAAGGGGGGAGCTGAAGAAAGGTGGTGACTAAAATATTTATGGATGGGGTATTTGGCGACACTCCTCAATTAAGGGTTTTTGATTTTTTTATAGGAAATTATTTCTTTGATTTTCCAATTACAGAGATTGCTAGAGAGTCCAATGTTAGCTATAATTCTCTTAAAAATTTTTTACCTAGTTTAGTCAAAACAGGAATTCTTGTAAAAACAAGGAAAATTGGTAAGTCTGATTATTATAAATTTAATATGAACAATATTTTTGTAAAGAATCTTGTTAAGCTTAATTGGATGCTTGTCAAAAAAGATTTATTTAAGGAAGTTGAAGCTAATTAATTTTTTAGATGCTCCATAGCTTGCTGTGGGGAGTTTCACTTTATGGAATCCTTCTCGGCAGCCACATTTTTTTATCGGTGATTCTTTTTAATCTTGACTTATTGGATTTTTTTGGGGTTGAAGCTTTTTCCCCGCCTAAAAATTCTGTTTTTTCTGTTAAAATTTTGAATAGTTCCTGAAGTTCTCTTTCATTAGCTTTTTTCCTCGGAGAGCCCATTGTTTCGTTACTATAGACTGGAAGAACATTAAGTATTCCGTGTCCTATGACGGTTGAAGGGATTACTTCAATGCTTTTCGGCCTTAGCGATTTCATCTTTTCTGAGATTTCTGCTGCAAGCTCAATTGATGCTTTTGCGGTTTGGTCTGAGTGTATTTTAGGAATTATTATAGCATGGCCTTTTGTTATGGGGTTAATTTCAAGAACGGCAACGGCCTCCGAATTTTCTCCAATTTTATATGAAGGAATTTTTCCGTCGGCAATGGAACAAAAGATGCATTCCTGCTGTTGGTTAGCGCTTTGCTGTTTTATGAATGCCTCTAATTCTTCAGAGTTCATTGCCGTTATTGCCCCAGAAATTTCTTCTTTGTTTGGCAGATTGGAGTTCTTAACTTGCTGCAATAGCTCTTTTTTTATTTTCTCTGATTGTTCTTGGGAAAGCATGTTTTTATATGAGTTATTGCATTTATAAGATTTGCCTCGCTTCTCTCGGGATTGATTTGCTTCGAAATATTTTCGCGTTTGCGCTCGTTTACAACAGATTTCTTCGCACGAAAATCAGGCTAATGTGAAATAGGCTTTAATGCCGAGTTAATATAAATAAGGCTAGTTTAAGATATCATAAAATTAATATTCACCGAATAGTAAATTTAAGCGAGCCTAAGGTGAGCGCGCAAATAAAAAATCAAGCAATCTTTCTTATGCTTGTTATCTCAATAGAATCCACATCTTTCTCTTTTTTATTTTTAATCTTCAAAATAGCCCTCAATTATCTTGGCATTTACACCATAATATTTGAGTAAATTCATTATTTCTTCTTTGTGTTCTAAGGGGATCATTATGCAGCTTTTTCCAAGTTTTTTTCCATCATAAATTTCTAAAAGGCCCTTATATTTTTTATCCTTAACTTTAAAACCATATACTTTATTAAGGAATGCGCCCCTGTTATTTTTAATCTTGTCCCAGAAAAAAATAATTTGCCTTTTACCCTTTATTTCTGTTGGAATGTATTTTCCATAAAGCAAAACTCCTGTACTCTCTATGCTTTTCTTTAGATTTTTCCATTCTTTTAGTTTTCCAGTCATTATATTTATTTTATTGTTTATTCCTTTATTATTAAAAATTAAAGCCTCTCTACTTTTATAAAAATCCTCTGTGAGTTTTTCTAGCTCTTTTTCTGTTTTTTTATTTTTCTTTTTTAATTCTATAAAGATATCTACATCGCTTTCTTTTATTGCTTCTCCTTTAGCCACTGATCCAAATAAAATTATTTTTAAGAGGTTATCTGGATTTTTTGTATTTGACAAAATGTATGATGCAAAATAGCTGGCATATGCTTTAATCATTTTCAACCTCTTTTTTTAGCTCTAAGAATAAATTTATCTTTTCATTTAAAATATCCTCAGAAACAGGTTTTCCATATGCCAATTCATTCCTTTCTTTTTCAAGTAAGTGAGTTTTGTCAAGTATTAGGTCAATTTTTTCTATGTTTTCCACAGGAGAGGTTATTTGATTGGCTATTAATTTTTTAATATTTTCCCTTTTCTTTTTAAGCCAAAGATGATTTATTTTCGCTCCTGGCTTTAAAACTTTTAATTTATGCAGATAGTTTTCAATTAATGCCACACCGCCTAAAGAAAGAGAGAATGCAAGTCTTCTTTGATGTGAAACAATGCCTCTTGGGTCTTTTAAAGCAGAGTCTATTTCATCAGAAACTTCCTTAAGAATTTTCTTATTCCTTTCCATTTTTAAGACATTTATCTTAATACATTTAAGACATGTGTCTTTATAAGGTTTTCCATTTTTAAGACATTTATCTTAATACATTTAAGACACGTGTCTTTATAAAATTCTAAGCTATTTTCCTCATGTCAATAATGTCTATTGAAGAAACATCTTTTATTGCCATGAATCTTTTTTCAAGCCGCTCAAGAGGAGCTTCTTCAGGCCATTCAAAAAACGCAATTACCGCTTTTAAGCCAAATGCAATCGGCTCTATGATATATTCGCGATTGCGGCCTTTTTCATGTTCAACTAACTTTTTTGCTGTTTCTTCTATGGTTTTTAGATTTACGCTTGGAGATGTCGGCATTATCTTGATTTTTACACCCATAATTCCTCCACTATTTTCTGACATGTTAAGATTTATTTAGAAGGGTTTATAAATTATTCTTTGTTTTGTCTTTTATGGCAATGGCTTTAATTATGATTCTTTCATTAGTATTAATTGCAGCTTTGCTGTTTGTATTTTGGCTTATGATGCTTATTGACTCAATAACTAGGAAGTTTAAAGACAGCAGCGATAAAGTAATATGGGTTATAATTAATATTTTCCTTGGGATTTTAGGGGCTTTAATTTATTACTTTGTTGTGTTTTATAAAGATAAGAATAAGTCAATAAAATGGCTTTGGTGGACTTTGCTTGTTTTGGGAATATTGGCAATAATTTCATTTATTGTTTTTGTTTCTTTATTGGTTAATCTGAAAGCCGGTTAATTATTAATTCATTGGTAAACATGTTAAGTAAACCAACAATCTTAACCTAAAAATTTACTCACTCCTGTCGTCGTGTATTTTATTATTAACATTAATGGCAAATCTGCGAATGAAATAAGCAGGTAATTATCTTTATTGTTTGCGGATTATTTAAGGAATTAAACTGCAGAATGTTAAGTTATTAAGTTGACCTAATAAAACAATAATTCTTATAAAGGGCTTTTTGTTTTTGGATTGTATAAAAAAGGCGATTAAAATGGTTGACCAAAATTACGACAGGATTCTTGATAAAATCTCAAGGGTTTCCGGCTTAGATAAAGATGAGATAGAAAGAAGAGTTGAAGCAAAGAGGGCGAAGCTTTCCGGATTGATTAGCAGGGAAGGGGCTGCGCAGATTATTGCGTCTGAGCTGGGCCTGAATTTTGAAAATGAGCAGTTGAAAATAGAAGAGCTCTTGCCCGGGATGAGGAAGGCAAACGTTATAGGAAAGATAATTAATCTGTTTCCAATAAGGACTTTTACAACAAAAAAAGGCGACGAGGGAAAAGTTGCAAATCTAGTTATTGCCGATGAGACCTCTAATATAAAGGTAGTTTTGTGGGACACAAATCATATTGCCCTGCTGGAAAACAACAGCATATCCATAGGCAGTGTTGTTGAAATAGCTAATGCGACAATGAGGGATAACGAGCTTCATCTTGGGAGTTTTTCCGAAATAAAGCCAAGCAGCGAAGAATTGGGAATAGTTAATACTAAGAGAATAATCAAAGAAAAAAGCATTTCCGATTTTAGAAATTCTGATTCTGTTCAAACGCGGGCATTTATAGTTCAGACGTTTGAGCCCAGGTTTTTTCATGTTTGCATGGAATGCAGGAAAAAAGTCGTGTCTGGAAGCGATGGTTTTATCTGCGAGCAGCATGGAAAAGTCCCTGCTGAAAAGAGGGCGCTTATAAATATGGTCATTGACGACGGGACAGAGACAATAAGAACAGTGGTATTTCATGACAGCCTTCAAGAGCTTGGGTTGGAAGTTTCTGCCGACCCGGAAGAAATCGCGAGGCAGAGGCAGTCTCTTCTTGGGAAAGAAATGGTTTTTTCAGGCAGTGTTAAACTAAATAAGTTTTTTAATAACATGGAATTTGTCGCTGATAAAATAAAAGAGATAGATATGGATGAGCTTCTTGCTAAATTGGAGTCTGCTTAGAAAGTTTAATAAATGATTTCTGACTTTTTAATAGATGAACTTTGTTAATACTTTGCCTTATATAAGCAACCCAGTTGAGGAGTTTTCCGATTTCAAATTTGTTAGCTGGGAGAAAGAAATTTATCCTAAGTTTAAGGGAAAAGTTAAGGAGTCAGAAGCTAATTTCTTTGGAGATTTTATTATTAAAAACCATCTAAAAAGTGTTATTGATTTTGGAGTTGGAGGAGGAATAGAGCTTAGCGGAATAATTGAGCATCTTAATAAAAAAGGGTATAACCTGCATAGTGTTGAAGCTAATGAAGTTGATGATGAATTTATTAGACAGGCTAAGAAATTATTTAAGAATAAAAAGCAAGAAGTTATTATCCACAAGGCTAATTGGGTTGACTTGCCTAAGGCAGATTCTGCCTATACTCATGTTTTCGATTTTGGATTTTTGACTGGAAATTCACTGACTTATATTGGTGGAGGCACTAGAGATTATACTAAGAAAGCACAACAAAGTATTGTCACTAAATTTGCAGAGCTAATAAAAAAAGATGGCTATCTTTTCATAGATTCTAGGGATTATGATTATATTAGGTCTTTAATGAATCTACCAATAAATGATGTTCTTAAGAATTTCCAGTTTGATTATACTGTTTATTATCACGGCAGCGGAAAAGATATAGTTGTTTTTCCTGCATATATCAGTGACACTGTTATTGTGTTGCATTATTATGATAAGAAAAGGAAAATTTGGAGCAAGCTAGATTTATATCCTATTTATCAAAAAGACATGATTGAAATTTTAAGCAAAGATTTTGTCATAGAGAAAATTTATTACGATTTTGAAGATAAAAAGAAAGAAAAAAGCCTTTTTGTGCAATATTTGGCTAGGAGGAAGTAATGCCAAATAAATTCTTTAGAATTTTATCTTTTTTCATTTTTCCCGCATGCGTTTTTTTCTTAAGCTGGTTTATTGACTTGGCTTTTAATGCTTATTTTGTTTATCCTTGGATTGACATTCCTATGCATTTTCTCGGAGGATTTTCGATTGCATATACGGCCTTTCTTTTTTTAAGATTCTTTAGAGAGAAAGGGAAAATGGAAATTAACAATAAAGCATTAACTATTTTAATTGTGGTTTCATTAGTTGCGCTTACTGCTGTTTTGTGGGAATTCTATGAATTTTTAAAATATCTTTTGGATATCAGCCTTAAACCAAATATTGAAGATACTCTGTTGGATTTATTTATTGGTTTGCTTGGTGGGCTGACAGGAAGCGCGGTTTTTGGAAGAAAGCATTAAGTTGTTTTGATTTGGTTTGAACATAAAATATTATAAATTTAATTAACCCATTTTCTTTATGCTAAGCTACGGAGTTGATATTATTAATGTTGGCAGAATAGAGGAAGATATTCAGAGATTTGGAGACAGATTTCTTGATAGAATCTATACAGAGCATGAAAGGTCTTTGTGTGATTGCGGGCAAGGGCAGGTTAGATTTCAGAGATATGCCGGTTATTGGGCAGTTAAGGAAGCAGCGATGAAAGCTCTTGGAACTGGTTATAGAAGAGGAGTTGCTTACAAAGACATAGAAACAAGACACGAAGAATCTGCTGATCAATATGGAAAACCTTATCTTGTTTTGTATGGCATAGCCATGGAGACCGCTAAAAAAATTGGAGTAAAAAGCATGGCTGTCAGCATTTCACATGAAAGAGAGTTTTCAATTGCTTCAGTTATTTTTGAGAAAAAAGATTAGATATATCTTATTGTACAAATCCTTAAAAAGGAGCAGATTTTTTCTAAGTTATGCCAAAAAAAGACGATGAGAAAACTGAAAAATCCGGAGAGCCCGGGCTTACTGACTTGCCTGGAATTGGACCGGCTGTTGCTGCGAAACTTGAGAGTGCTGGAGTTTTTGATTTAATGTCTTTAGCTGTTATGAGCCCCAACACTTTGGCAGATGTTGCTGGCGTCGGAACTGCTGTTGCGAGAAAAGCAATACAAGCAGCGAGAGAGATGCTTAATTTGGGTTTTACCGACGGCGTTGAGTTTGCGCAGAGGAGATCAAATATCTCTTATATTACTACTGGAAGCAAGAATCTTAACCAACTACTTGGGGGAAAGGGGATTGAAAGCAGGTCTATAACTGAAGCTTTTGGAGCTTATGGAAGCGGGAAATGTGTGAGTAAAGATACACCCGTTTCTTATTTTAATGATGCTAGAATGCATGTAGAAAGTATAGAGAAAACCTATGATAAATACAAAGTGAAAAATGGAGAGCAGATTGTAAAGGGTGGATTTGCTGTACCTCTTTCTACAGTTAAAGTTCTTGCATGGGCAGATGGAAAATTAAAGATAGTTAAAACAGATAATTTATATAAAGAGAAAGTAGAAAAATTATTTGTAATTAAGACAAAGAGAGGCAGAATATTGAGAGTTACAGGAAATCATCAAATTCTAAGTTTTGACCATGGTGTTAAGTGGAAAAAATCAATGATTTTATCCGAAGGTGATTTAATTGCCTCTCCTAAATGCATAAATTTAGAAACAGAAACATTTTATAATGAAGATGATGCTTATTTTTTAGGTTTATTTGTGGCTGAAGGAACTTTTAATCCGTTTTCAATTTCAATTTCTTCTAAGGAAATTAAAGAATGGGTTTGTAACTACATAAGGAAAAAATTTGGATATTTGCCAACAATAAGAACTTCTAATAGAAGCGGCAGAGATGTTTATACTATTTTGTTGAGAAATAGCACCAGAGTTATTATGAATGGACTGGATAAATGCAATGCTGAAGCCAAGTTTGTTCCAGAAGCTATTTTTTTATCATCAAAGAATGTTATTTTATCATTTTTAGGTGGGTATTTTGACGGGGATGGTGAAGTTTCTAGAAAAGATATATCTTCAACCACAAAAAGCACTAGACTTGCAACCCAATTATGTTACCTGCTTTTAAGATTAGGGGTTAGCGCAACTGTAAGAGAAAGAAAAACCAAGAAATATGGGAACTTTAAAGTAGTTAGGATAAGTGGAGAAGATAGAGAGAAACTTAAAGATGTTAAATTTAAAATAAAAAGCTTTAATCCTCTAATAAAAAATAGTGCTTACGGATATCCAAGAAAAATAATCTCTTTTATTTCTGAACTCTATAAGGAGAGTATTGGGGGGAATAGGGGTAACATAAGGAAAGTTATCGGAAAAGTTAATACACAAAACACAGCATATCAAAATTTAACTAATAGGTCTCGCGCAAATGTAATTAACACAAAAACTTTGGATAAAATAGAAAATTTGTTCTCCTTACAAAAAGATAGCTTTATTTCTATTATTAATAACTTAGAGAAGAAGGTATTTTCTATTGACTTGTTAAGGAGGATTTATCCTTATTTGCCATTTGCATTTAGTAATTTAGCTGAAAACATGAGTATAAAAAAGAAGAGTATTAGAAATTATTATAGCAGAAAAATTCCAAAAGATAAATCAGAGTTGTTAAGAAATCTTATTATTAATGAACTAAAAACACGGGTTGATACTATTTATATGGCTTTGGAAATTATCTCTGAAATAAGAATATTTAATTGGGATATTGTGGAATCTGTCGAAATGGTTGATTATGATGATTATGTCTATGATTTTGTTGTCCCAGAAGGACATTCATTTGTTGGTGGAAATATGCCCACGATGATGCATAATACCCAACTTGGTTTGACATTGGCCGTAAATGTGCAATTACCTGTGGAGCAGGGAGGTGCAAATGGAAAATGCGTTTTTATAGATACAGAAGGGACGTTTAGGCCTGCGAGAATAAAACAAATTGCCGAGGGGCTTGGGGCTAATCCGGAAAAAGTCTTGAAAAATATTTTAGTTGCAAGAGCTTTTAATTCTGATCATCAGATTTTGCTTTTAGAGAAAGTTTCTGAACTTATAAAATCCGGAGAGCCAATAAAAATTGTCATTGTTGATTCTCTTACGGCGCACTTTAGGGCTGAATTTGCGGGAAGGGGACAGCTTGCAGACAGGCAGCAGAAACTTAATAGGTATCTCCATGATTTGATGAGACTTGCCGAAACACATAATCTTGCTGTTTATGTCACAAATCAGGTTATGGCCAATCCGGCAATGATGTTTGGAGATCCAACAACTGCTATTGGGGGGAACATCGTGGGGCATGCATGCTTAACTGGAGATAGCTTAATACAACTAAGTGATGGAAGCATAAAAGAAATAAAAGACATGAATAAAGATAATGTGATTTCTGGAAATTTTAATAGAATGAGTTTTGAAGGTGCAGATTCTGAAATGAAGTTTGTAAATCCCGATATTGATAAGGTTTATGAGATTCAGACTACTAATAATATAAAATGTTCTTCATTGCATAGATTTTTTACAATTGATAATTTTTCTATTATTGAAAAAGAAGCTAAAGACTTGAAAGAGGGAGATTTTGTGGCTCAGGCTGGGAAACTTGATATTTTAGGGGAAGAACAAAAATTGCCTTTAATTAATGTTAAGAGAATTGGAAAAATCTCTGAAGAAGATTCTAATAAAATTGTTGAGGAATTAAAGAAAGAGAACACGACTAGAGATGAAATATGCAAAAAAATCGGCATAACCCCGAGACAATTTAGAAGAGTTTTGAATCAAGCTTATCCCACAAATTTAGAAGTTTTTGACAAATTAAGGGAGCATTTTTCTGGAAGGCTGCAATTACAGACAATTCAAGTTCAAACCCACAAGCATAGAGATTTAATTATGCCCCAAGTCATGACTCAGATGCTTGCACAACTTTGTGGTTATTTTATTGGATATGGAAATTTTGAAGAAGGGGGCTTGAGGTTTAAAGATGAAAGATTTGAGGTTTTAAATTATCATAAAAGCTTATTTAAAGAAGTTTTTAATATTGAAGGCAGTATAGCCAAAATAAAAAACAAAAATTGCTTTATCTTAAATGTTAATTCTAGAGAAATAAAAGGTTTATTCAGTTTAATAATCCCTAATGTTTTTAACTATGTTGCCAAGTGCAAGAATGAAATTGTTGGAGCTTTTATTCAAGGTTTTATAGATGCAGAAGGAAGTATTGACAAAAAAAGGCCAATAATAAAAATTGCCCAAAAAGAGAAGCAGATACTTAAGTATTTACAGTTGTTTTTATTAAGATTTGGAATAAGGAGTTTTTTAAGGTTTGATGTTGGAAAAAAGAAAATATCAAATCTTTCAATAAGAGACAGATCTGTAAAGGATTATTTGCAAATAGGGTTCACAGCTTTAGATAAACAAAAACAACTTTTAGCATGGATTAATTATGTAAATAACACTTATGACAAAGAGATGATGCCGATAAAAAGAAAAGAGCTTTGGAGTTTACTAAAAGACGTTGGATTAAAACCTTCTAAAATTATTACGTCAAGAGATTTAGGTTATCAATGGATTAATAGAAAAGAGTTAGAAGGAGCTTTAAAGGCATTGATGAATGTTAGAATTAAAGACAGACAGATTAAGCAAAAAGTTGAATTTATTTCAGGATTATTGAACTCTGATTTTAGATTTGAAAAAATCAGGAAGATAGAAATTAGAGAGAACAAAGATAAAGAGCTTTTTTATGATTTTTCTGTTCCTTCAAATGAAAATTATACTGCTGATGGCTTTGTTGTTCACAATTCAACCTACAGAATGTATTTGAGAAGAAGCAAGAAAGATTCGAGAGTTGCCAAATTAATTGATAGTCCAAATTTGCCAGACAGCGAGTGCATTTTCTTTGTTAGCAATGCAGGAGTTATTGACGGGGAGGTTGAGTGAGATGACAGTAAAAATAAGATACGATAATGATGAAAATTTTAATTTTTATTTGACTGTCGAGGAAAATGATAGAGGAGCTGATTATATTACCGTTATCTCATATGATAAATTAAGCGAGTTCCTTGAAAAAGAAATATACAATACTAGGGCCGAAGTGGATTTGAAGCCAGAAAGAGGACTAGCCAAAAGATTCAAAAATCTAGGACTGTATAAAAATTCCAGTTTAAAGCTTAAAAGAAACAATTATTGTTAAAACGAAAAAGAAAGTCATTTTAAAAAAATGCCGAGAGAAATTAAATTTCACGAAAGTCATGTTGAGGAATATCCAAGAAGGAGGCATTTTAGATAAAGATTAAGAATGTTTTTATGATTAAAATGGGCGAAATACATTATTGCTTTGATAAAGAAGATCTCGAATATATTTATTATCTCGATGATGGAAAATATACTGCAATTGCTCTTCATATTTCCCTGCCTTTTTTTGACGAGAGTTTGATGAATGCTGTCAGGAGTTTTACTTATTCTCCCGTTGTTCATAATCAAGGTTTATTAAAGAAATTGAATTTGGAGTGAAGATGCAAAGAGAAATCCAATACGACAACGATGATAAAGGGAGGTTTTATTTAGTTGATTATCAGGATGAGGAAGTGACAGGCAGAGTAGTGCTTTCAGATGTTCATGAATTTGCTAAACTTTGCCGACATATAGAACAAAACAGTCGTTCTTATCCAGGTTATGTTTTAAAACCTGTTCCTGATTTGCATAAAAAATTGCTGGATGAACATAAAAACGGGAAAAGGCTGGAGTTTACTGATCGCAGAATTGAAATGGAAGCGGATGGAAAATGGCCAAGAGAATAGACTACGATGATGACGGAAAAGGAAATTTTTCAGTCGCCTATTATAATAATGAGGATGGAGTTCCAGACGAGATTAAAACAGAATTGAGTTTTTATCAAGTTTCTGCATTTCATGATTCCAAAGGAAGAGAGGTCCCTTTATTTAGGGTAGAAGGATTGGCTAAGAGATTACATGATAAAAACTGGAGAGAAAAAATCGCTAAACTTAATCGAGGGGAAGCTTATTAAAATGAATAATACAGAGACGAGAATAGAATATGACGATGATGGTTGTGGGAAATTTGCTTTGAGGTATTATTTATCGGGAAATTTAATTACTTCTTTTACTAATTTCAGTTTTTCTCAAATGGCTTCTTATCATCAACAGGTTGGCAGTAAAATTCCTTTGGTTAAAGTTGACGGGTTGGCTAAAAGATTGGCTGACAAAAAGTGGGAAAGTGGTCTGATGCTGATCACCGCTGATATGGTCATGGAGGCGCTCAAATCGGTGCAAGATCCCGAATTACGACTGGGGATCGTCGATCTGGGCTTAATTTATGGTGTCAATTTGGACAACGACGGCAAGAACGTCGAAGTGTGCATGTCTCTCACCAGCCCCGGCTGTCCCTATGGACCGCAGTTGGTCAACGAGGTCCGCGCCGTTGCCTTGGGACTGCCGGGCATTGACACGGCAGAAGTGCGCGTTGTCTGGGACCCGCCGTGGGACCCGCGAAAAATGGCCAGCGATGAAATCAAAGACAAACTGGGGCTATGGTGAAGTTTGGGTGGTGATGGCGAACCAGATTTTATTCTTTTGTTTATTCTGTGGACGGAGAGCTTGATTGGGAATTTGTGAGTAAGTAAAGTATATTTTCAGACTAAATAATCTTTATAAATTGAGCTTATATTTGCCTTGCATTAATGATGAAAAAAAATTTTATCACTTCCGAATCTGTAACTGAAGGTCATCCGGACAAAATTTGCGACCAGATTTCTGATGCTATTTTAGACAGCTTAATCGCGCAAGATCCCTATTCAAGAGTTGCTGTTGAGACTCTTGTCACTACCGGAAGCGTCCATGTTGCTGGAGAAGTGACGACGAGGGGGTTTGTCGATGTTCAAAGAATTGTTAGGGATGTTTTGAAAGATATAGGTTATAATGATCCTGCCTTTGGGATTGATTTTGAGGATGCTGGAGTTTGGATTTCAATTCATGGGCAGTCTCCAGATATTGCGCGCGGTGTTGATAAAGAAGGAGCCGGTGATCAAGGAATGATGTATGGTTATGCCTGCAATGAAACTTTAGAATTAATGCCTTTGCCAATAATCCTTGCGCATAAATTAACTAGAAGGCTTGCCGAGGTTAGAAAGAGCGGAGAAGTAAAGAATATTGGACCGGATGGAAAATCTCAAGTGACTGTGGAATACTCTGATGGAAGGCCTTTAAGATTAGAGGCTATAGTTATTGCGCAGCAGCATAAAAATAATATTTCTGAAGACGAGTTAAGAAAAGAAATTTTTGAAAGAGTTATAAAACCAGTCTGCGGAAGCATGGTTGATTCAAATACAAAAATTCATATTAATGCGACTGGGAGTTTTGTCATAGGCGGGCCTGAAGGAGATACGGGAGTTACTGGAAGAAAAATAATTGTTGACACATACGGGGGAATTGGAAGACACGGCGGGGGCGCGTTTAGTGGAAAAGATTCTAGTAAGGTCGACAGGAGCGGGGCTTACATGGCAAGATATGTGGCTAAAAATATCGTTGCTGCAGGACTTGCTGAAAAATGCGAAGTGGCTTTGAGTTATGCAATTGGGGTTGCTGAACCAACCTCAGTAAATGTTGATTGTTTCGGAACGTATAAAGTTCCAGAAGAAAAGATTTCTGAACTTGTTAGAAAATATTTTAATTTAACTCCTAGAGGAATAATTGCTGAATTGGATTTGAGGAAGCCGATATACAGGCAGACTGCGGCTTATGGACACTTTGGAAGAAGCGAATTTAGCTGGGAAAAAACTGATAAGGCTGAAATTTTGAGAAGGGAGGCTGGATTGTGAAATGAGAAAGCTGAGCTATTTTGCGTGTTGGAATTCTAAATTAGATAAACTGGCATATTATTTTATTTATTCAGTAGATGACAAGGTTTTTGATAAAGGAATTAGGCATGATCGTCCCGACTTCTTTGAATATATTGGAATGCTAACTGTAAGGCATACGGATAGAGATTTGAAAGTTGTTTTAGATGAAGGGATAGTGGATATTCTTGAGAATGAAAATGCCGAACTCAGTTAAGAATGTGAAGGAACAGCAGAGAGGCTATTTAGATTAGGGTAATTTTTATAGATTATAACTCAATTCTCTTCTGCTCTTTATCATAGACATATAATTTATCTTCCTTTTCGTCGAGGGTTTTTTTGTGCGAGCCGTCGCAGAATGGCTTGTTCTTTGATAAACCGCATTGGCAAATAAATTTGGACTCTTTCCCGCATTTTATTTCTGCAGGGCCTTTTTCTCTATGAATTATTATTCTTGGCATGTTTATTTTAAGTTTTTGTTATATATAAGTTTTTCTTGATTAATTGCTGTTAAGTGTATTTATCTTCCCATGAAATTTTAATATCACTATCCCACCCTCCTCGCAACCCCGCTCGGTTATTAATTATAGATTACTCCTTCGCGAAATTGCTCGCCCCGCTCTATTTTACTCGCTTCGCGATAGTTGATGAATATTAATTTAGATACGTATTTTTTATCTCATTAACTCAGTATAAAATTATGATAACTTAAACTCGTTTTGATTAGCTTATCTTAAATTTAAATTTATCTCAAGTCCTACACATTAAATATTTTTTCAAATTAATTTGTTTAAGGTAGCTTGGACGTGCTTGGTTTAACTTAATTAATATTAACCCCGTGTAAAAAATATTTTTCTATTCAATTTTTTCTTTAATGGAAGAAAAAATCCTGGATTGTCTTGTAGCTGTGAAGCTCTGAATTTTTGAACCAAAGCTTAATCTCATGCTCTGCATCTTGCTTGTTGCCAGAAGCATGAATTAAATTTTTTACTGAAATGTTTTTCTTGTCTGCATATGCAAAGCTTACATGCGCAAAATCTCCTCTTATTGTCCCTGGAGGAGAATTTTTTGGTTCTGTTCCCCCAACAATTTTTCTAACTCCTTCAATTGATTCAACTCCTTCTATCACCATTGCAACTACCGGACCTTCTGTAATGTAATTTATTAACTGCTCACGAACCTTCTTGCCCCTTCTCTTTTCAATGTCTTCAGTGTAGTGTTTTTTGGCAAATTCTTTGTCTATCCAGCATTGTTTCATTCCAACTATTTTGAAGCCCGCATCTTCAAATCTCTGGATTATTTTTCCAACGAGATGTCTTTGCACGCCTTCGGGTTTTATCAAGACGAGGGTTTTTTCGATTTCCATAATACTTTTTGTTCAAACGGATTTAAAAACTTTTATGGAAAATGTTTGGTGATTGACCAGAAAACGGACCAAAAAAGCTTAAAAATTAGCTAAACTACGACGATAGTAATGAAAAAGAGTTTGTCAGACATGTATTTGCTAGGTAG
>JACOYJ010000067.1 GCA_016181885.1 Candidatus Pacearchaeota archaeon
GGGTCTTCTTTTTGTTTTTCTTGTCTTACCATTAAAACAGGAAGTTTTTTTTCTTTTGACTTTTCCGGCTTTGCGACTTTTTCGATTTTTTGCATTTTCTCTTCATGTTTTTTTTCTATTTCCTCCAAGAAATGCGGAATTTTTGGAATTGGGAGATAGGCTTTTACCGCCCTCATAGTTGCCCTCAATTCTTCAAACCTTTCTTTTAGTTCTTCTTTAAGCTCTAGTTCTCTTATTCTAAATTCCCTGTATCTCTGTATCGCTTTTGCTATTTTTATCAACGAGACCTCCGTCATAAGAATATCTCTCTTTGCTTGTTTCGACTCTTCGTATTCTAATCTTACATGAATTAAATTGTTTCCCATCTTAAATCCGTTGTTTTATATTGCCAAGCCAATTTTCTTTCTGTCTTGAGCCCACGCTCGTTCACATTAATTTTATGACACTCGTGTAAACTCTCGGCTATTTTAACATCACACGCAATTGAAATCTTCAGCTTCTTGATATTCCCAGCTCCAGATGAAAATCTTGCCATGTTATTCCACCTTAGAAAAAATATCCTGGTCTACCCTATTAATCTGCTCTTTGACTTTTAAAACTTCATTTTTCCACGATTCTAACTGCTTCGACTCCTCTTCCCTCATCTTTGAAATATCCTCAAGATTCTTTTCAATATCAAATATCTGCTTTTTTGTTTTTTCGAAAGTTTTCATTCCCGATTCGAACTTGTCTATTCTGATGTATACCGGCTCTTTTTTTTCAGATAGGGGGGGCATTGGAGCTATAGAAGTGGTGAATTTTTTTGGAGGCTCCATGAATTCCGGCTCTTCGTCGAATTCCTCTTTCGGAGCTTTATGCTTCATACTTTCTTCGTATTCGTCGTCTTTTTCAATAGAATCAAATTCCTCCCTTCTTTTAACAAATGGAGCCGGAGGAATTTTTTTCTGAGTTTTTGGCATCATTCTTGTCGTTGATATAGGCTCAAATTCATCTGCTTCAAAAACTCTTTCACCTTTTTCATCCCCAGATAAAAAATTATTAGGTTTTGGAAATCCTCCCACTGCGTGCTTAATTGTGTTTTGCGAAAATCTTTCTCCAAATTGGCTTGTTGGAAATCTTGGCAGTTTATGAATCGATTCTTTTTCTTCTATCAATGGAAGCTCTGGCAATTCCGGGAGCTCCGGCAGCTGAGGCAATGACGGAGTTTCTATTTCAGCAGTATGCCCCTCTTTTTTACTAAACCACCCCATTTTAGAAATTTTTTTGTATATCTCAATATGTTTATTTGGATATATATAAGATAGCATATAGGTTTAAAAACCTTGTTTTTTCTTGGGTTTTTTACGATGGGGTTTTTTTATTCACCGAAACATATTTAATAGCCATTTTTTTAATGTTTTCATGCTGAATAATTTTCTTAAAGAAATTGTTGTGATGCTTGTCGGGAAACAGGCAGAGCCAATTGCTGATTTGCTTAATTCAAATAAGCATGTTAACGAATTTCTAATCGCGAAAAAATTAAATCTTACGATAAATCAGACAAGGAATATTTTATACAAGATTGCGGATCACGGGCTTGTGTCATCCATAAGGAAGAAGGACAGGAGGAAAGGGTGGTATACTTATTTTTGGAAGCTTGAGGTTTTGAAGTCGCTTGAGTTTCTGCAGAATATGCTGATTAAGAAAATAGAGCAAATAAAAAATCAGATAAAAAGCAGGGAAGTGAAGCAGTTTTATATTTGTGAGAAATGTAATTTAGAATTTAGCGAGGAGAATGCGCTGCTTCATGACTTTACTTGTCCGGAATGCGGAGGAGTTTTTTCTCTTAAGGATAATTTAGGCGTATTGAAGGAGCTCAGAAAAAATCTTGTAAAGACAGATAGGGAAATGCACATAGTTAGCGAAGAGATAAACAAGGAGAAAGAGAAGAACAGCAAAAAGACCGCGAGGGTTGTTAAGAAGACTAAAGTAAAGGCGAAGAAAACTGCCAGAAAAAGATTTAATCAAAAGAAACACGCTAAGAAGATTAAGCATAAAAAGAATAAAAGACCTTCTAAAAAAAAGAGGCTATAATCTCTGGAAATGGGGCAGATTTATACAATGAGGAAGAGAAAGAGTTTTTTGTCAAGTCTTAGCATAAATACGATAATTATCGCATTAACAGTTATTCTTTTTATTTTTTTTACAATCTTAATTGCAGCTAACCAGAAGTTTATCGATTTTATTGCAATAAAGCCTTCAAACATTCTTTCTGGAAATTATCTTTGGACATTTTTGACAAGCATTTTCATGCATGGCGGATTTTTTCATTTGTTTGCCAATATGATTACGCTTATTTTTTTCGGCGGGCTAGTTGAAAGGATTCTCGGGTACAGGAGATATTTGGCATTTTATCTAATCTCCGGAATTTTTGCATCCGTCTTTTTTGTTTTTATGGCTTTGGTTTTTTCAGCAGATATGAACAGCTATGCTGTCGGAGCATCTGGCGCAATTTTCGGACTTATTGGATTGCTGATGCTATTAACTCCAAATCTTCCAGTTTATATAATGTTCATACCGATTCCCATAAAGATAAAGTATGCTGCGCCGGGAATATTGATTTTGCTATGGCTGATTTCTCTTGCAGGAAATGTCCCAATAGGGAATACTGCTCATCTTGGAGGATTGATTGCCGGGCTAGTTTACGGAATTTATTTAAAGACCAAATATAAAAACAAAACAAGATATATAGGCAAGTATTTTAGCTAAGTGTAAATTGAACGAATTAAGTGTTTGGTTATGAACTTGGCTTAGTATTAAGATTAATTTTATATATCCCTTTGACTTAATTATCTAATGAAAAAACAGGCGAAATTTTATAAATTTCTTCCATTAATTATCCTCATTAGTTTAGCTTCATTTTTATTTATTCAATCGCAGTTTCAACCAACAGGCCAAGTAATTCAGGAAACAGCAACTTCCGGCGTAACTAAAGCAACCTCTTACATTTATGCCAACGGGCTTGTTTCTAGTTATGACAGCGATGGAAAAGAAAAATTCTATATTAATGATCATTTGGGAAGCGGGAGTGTTGTTCTTGATGAGAATGGAAATAAAATTGGAGAAGAAAGTTATTTTGCTTTTGGCGAAGAAAAATCTTCAAGCGGCGAAAGATTCACATACACTGGAAAAGAGCTTGATGACTCTGGGTTATATTATTACGGAGCAAGATATTATGAGCCAGCGTCGGGTAGATTTATAAGCCCGGACCCTATTTCAGGAAGCATTGAAAACCCGCAATCGCTGAATAAATATTCTTATGTCTTGAACAATCCTAATAAGTTTGTCGACCCGAGCGGGATGGACTATGAACCAAAACAGGATGCGACAAATGTGGCATCATCATCTATATCTTCCTCATTAGCTCCAGTAAGTAGCAATAGAATAATGGTTAGGTCTGGGTCTGATTGGAATGCAGCTTTTTATGAAGATAGGACGATGATATATTCAAGCCGGTGGAGCGATATTCCCTCACTTTCTGGCGAAATAGGGGGAGTTAGAGGTACTGGAATAACTATAGATGAGGCGGAAATTCTTTACGATGTTCGTATGCTTGATAGTTTTTTGCAATTATCGTATAAAAAAAATGGTCTTATAACTTTTTTAGATTTGGGGGGGCATGGTGACCCAGACCGGATATGGTTTGGAAGCGAGGAAGGGTATAGTAATCCATCTTCCACACAACAACTTTCTGATTATCAATCCAAGGTTTGGGAAATTAACAAATTCAATCTTCACTTCCTTTCCAATACGTTAAATGTTTTTGACAAGGATGCAGTGATTGTTCTGGCTTCCTGTTCAGTGGGGCAGGGGGAAGGATGCATTGCTTCTCATATTTCCGGCGTTTATCCTAACGTTCATGTTTATGCGCCAGAAACTGGTTCTCGAGAAATTAGGAGAAACATTAATTTAGAATGGGAATACAGAGATTCCGATAATGAATGGCTTCCGATGGCGCATTTTTATAAAGGACAAAGAGTTGGTTCGAAAGTTTATGGCCCACCAACTCCAAAATAATTATCTCTTTTTATTATATTAGATAGCTTTTTATAACTGAATCATTTGATAATGAAATGCCTAAGAAAAAAAGAGGAGAGATTTTTAGCATTAAACAGGCGTATAAAGACAGCTTTGCTTTCATCAAGGACTCCAGGAATTTCATTTACTCGACAATATTGATTTTCTTTATTTTTTGCACTATCGCTTTTTTCTTTGAGGAGCTTGTCAATTCTTTCTTCAGATTAGCATTTGGGTTTGACTTAAGGAACTTTATCTTAAGAACTATTAGAGTGCTGATAGAGCAGACCAAAGACTTGTCTTATTTTGGGCTTATGAAATTTATCTTTATCAACAATCTTCAGAGCAGTTTTTATGGATTGGTTTTCGGAATTTTCTTCTCCATATTTCCAATAATATCGATAATGTTTAATGGATATCTTCTTGGGTTTGTTGGATTGATGAGCATTAAAGCGGAAGGAATTCTGATTCTGTGGAAAATTCTTCCCCATGGAATTTTTGAACTCCCGGCAATTTTTATTTCTCTGGGCTTGGGAATCAGGCTGGGGGCTTATCTATTTAAAAAGGATAAAGTGCCGTTTAGGCAAATATTTATAAGCTCAATAAAAACATTCGTTTTAGTTGTGATCCCTCTTTTAATTATTGCGGCGGTAATTGAGACGAGTCTTTTGTTTTTGACAGGTTAATTAGCTCTTTAAGTCGCTTATTCCAAGAATAACCAAGAAAAGCCCGATTAAAAATACAAGCCAGAAAAATCCACCCTGAAGGAAAGTCCAAGCAGAATTTATTAAATCAAGGTCTTTTCCGAGTATTTTCCAATCGTAGGTTGTTGAAAGCCAGCCGACTAAAATAACTCCAATTAATAAAACCAAACCGAAAAATAGTTCAGACCATTTGTTCATTGTAGAACCTTTAGATTTATTTGCTTTAAAAAGATTTTTGTGATTAAGTATAGCCTTAGAATAACCTTAAAAACGCCTAAATACTAAAAAATTCATGGCAAAATTATCTGAGAAAAGCAATGAAAAAATTGCAAGAAGAAACGTGCTTAGAAGGTCAGAGGAAGCCAAAGGGATTTCTGTTAGGGGTTACGATTTTAATGCCGGAATTAATTATGGAGAGATTTTAGACAGCTACGAATCTGTCGGTTTGCAGGCTTCAAATCTGGCTAAAGCCATAAAAATAATAAATAAGATGATTGAAGATAAGGCTTATATTTATTTGGGTTACACTTCTAATTTGGTTAGTTCTGGATTGAGGGACATTTTTAGATACCTTGCCGAGCATAAAAAAGTTAATGTCATTGCAACAACTGCCGGCGGCGTGGAAGAAGATATAATAAAATGCCTTGGCGATTTTAAGGTTGGAGATTTTCGAGCTCCTGGAAAGATGCTAAGGGAGAAAGGAATTAATCGCGCTGGAAATGTTTTTATACCGAATTCAAGATATTGCGATTTTGAAGATTTTATAATCCCAATTTTTACTGAAATTTTGGAATTGCAGAAAAGAACCGGGATAGTAATTACGCCAAGCGAATTGATATGGAAGCTTGGGGAGAAAATAAACAATAAAAAATCAATTTATTATTGGTGCTGGAAAAATAAGATTCCGGTTTTTTGTCCGGCCATAACCGACGGAAGCATTGGGGACATGATTTATTTTTTCAAATCAAAAAACCCAGATTTTAAGATTGATGTTGCAGAAGATATATGGAAAATTAATAATACTTCTATAGGGCAGAATAAGACAGGAGTGATTGTTTTAGGCGAGGGAATAATAAAGCACCATATCTGCAATGCAAATATGTTCAGAAATGGGGCAGATTATGCTGTTTATGTGAATACTGTCCCTGAGTATGACGGCTCTGATTCCGGCGCACTGCCTGAAGAAGCTGTTTCTTGGGGAAAAGTTTTGCCTGAAGCTGAGCGAGTCAAGATTTACGGCGAAGCTTCTTTAGTCTTTCCGTTGATTGTTGCGAAAACTTTTGCGAAGGCTAAGGATTAGAAAATTTCAAATTTCTCCATAAAAGCTTATATATAAGCGCCTTTTTGTTTTTAGCATGAAAGAAAAGATAAACTTCTCAGCGCATCTTAAATTTTTCAGCACATTTTAACCTCGTTGGAAGTGATTAAAATGGAAGAAAATAAAGAGGTAACTTTGGAAAAAAAGGAAGAGCAGATTATTGTTGGAAAAAAGGAGGAAAATAATCTAGACGAAGAAATTTTCGAATCTAAGAAAGAGATACCCCTAAGGAAAGAGTTTATTGACGTGCTAAAGATGTTTGCTCCTGGAACCTCTATAAGGACTGCAATTAATGACTTGCTTAGGGCTAAAATGGGGGCATTAATCGTTATAGATAATGGGAGCTTAAATAATATTATTGAGAAAGGATTTAAGATTCACGCTAAGTTTACTGCACAGAAACTTATAGAACTCGCCAAGATGGATGGAGCTATAATTGTTTCCAGGAATATGAAAAAAATACTCTATGCAAACACAGTTCTCTTTCCAGACCAGCAAATTTCCACCAAGGAGACTGGAACAAGGCATAAGGCTGCTGAAAGGACTGCAAGGCAGACAGGGACAATTGTTATTGCGATTTCTGAAAGAAAGAATAAGACAACTGTTTATTATGGGGATATTAAATATGAGCTTATGGAAAGCTCTGAGATTTTAAGAAGAGCTTCGGAGACTTTGCAGATTCTTGAGAAGCAAAGAGAAGTTTTGGGAGAGACTCTAAATAATTTGAATTTGCTAGAACTTGGAAAGATGGTTACGATAAATGATGTTTGTTCTGTAATTCAAAAGTTTGAAATTATAAGAAGAGTCTCAGCTATAGTTAAAAAATCACTTGCTGAGCTTGGACATGAGGGCGTTGTTGTTAATTTAAGACTTAAAGATTTAACTCGAGGGCTTGATTTTGAGGAAGAATTAATTTTGAAAGATTATTTTGAAGATATTGACCTGGCTAAAAGACTTTTGGACAAAATGGATTTTGAGTTCCTTCTAGATCCAGCCAACATATCGAGGCTTTTGTTTGAGGAGCTGCATGACAAACCTATATCCCCAAAGGGCTGGAGAATACTAAGCAAGACAAACATTCTTGACAGGTATGTTAATTCCCTAATTGCCAAGTTCAAGAATTTAAGCAGCATTCTTTCTGCAACTGAAAGGGAGCTATTGGAAATTTTTGAAAACGAGGGAATCTGCTCTTTCTTCAAGAGGGAGATTTATGCAATCAGGGAGAGGATTGGGTTGGGGAAACAGATATAAAGCCTTAAATATCTAAATTTCATTTCTGATTAATGTTAACTGAAAAGCAAGTTTCTGAAATCCGCGAGCATCTTGAAAGGGCGCAAAACCCCGTTTTCTTTTTTGATAATGATCCTGATGGCTTATGCTCATTTCTGCTTTTACAGAGATATATTGGAAGAGGGAGAGGAGTTGCGATAAAATCTTTCCCTGAGATGGGAGAGCAATATATAAGAAAAGTTACAGAGCTGAACGCTGATTATATTTTTATTTTGGATAAACCTGTTGTAGCCAAGGGTTTTTTTGATAAAATAGAGCAGATTAATATTCCTATTGTTTGGATAGACCACCATGAGGTGCAGACTGAGGCTCCGGATTTTGTTAATTACTATAATCCGGTTTTGAACAAGCCGAAGAGTAATGAGCCAGTCACAGCATTATGTTATCAGGTAACTGGAAATAAGGAAGATTTGTGGATTGCTGTTGCCGGCAGCGTTTCTGATAGCTTCTTTCCCCCATTTTACAAAGAGTTCAAAGAAAAATATCCCGAGCTAGCAATTAATACTAACAATGCATTTGAAGTAGTTTATAATTCAAGGGTTGGGGAGATAATCAGGTTTTTGAGCAATGGGCTTAAGGATACTATCACTAATGTTGTTTCTATGCTTAAATTTATGTTTAAGGTGAGAAGCCCTTATGATATTCTCGAGGAGAATCTTAAGAATAAGGCTTTTCATAATAGGTCAGAAAAAATAAATGAAAAATATAACAAGATTCTTGAAAAGGGAAAGGAGTTGGGGGAAAAACCCGGAAAAATTTTGTTTTTTAGATATTCTGGGGATTTGAGCATTAGCGGGGAGATTGCAAATCATTTGCTTTATTTATTTCCAAAGAAAGTTGTGGTTGTCGCTTATGCCGGCACAAACAAAATTAATCTTTCTTTGAGGGGCAAGAACATTAAGGATATTTTTTTAAGAGCAATTGATGGGATTCCTGGATCAACTGGCGGCGGGCATCAAGATGCTGTCGGAGGGCAGCTGATTTCTGGAGACTTGGAGAAATTCAAGAAAAATCTGCAGGATATACTTGTGTTAAGTAAACCTTAATACTTAACATACAGGTCTGCAGGATAAGCTTTAATTCCAAGATTCTTTCTCTTCTCATTGAACCAATTAATCCAACTTT